>DATDEH010000109.1 GCA_036523395.1 Candidatus Limnocylindria bacterium
TTCGCGCGCCAGCAGGCGGGCGGCGACGATCTCATCAACGCGTTCATGGCGCACGGCATCGACACCCCGGCCGATCTCGACGCGGTGCTTCGCGCGCGTGGGCAGCGGAGCCTCGAGGATCTGTTCGCCGACTTTGCCGCCGCGAACGCGTTCATCGGATCGTCGGCGGAAGCTCGGTACAGCTATCCGAACGGCATCGCGTTCCGTACTCCCGCCGGCCCGACCGATCAGGATCGCGTGACGCTTGGCAACACCGTGTCTTCGAGCACGCACGAGTACGCGGCGCGCTACCTCGAGCTCCCGCGAGCGGTGATGAAGATCCACTTCGATGGAGCGCGTCAGACCAAGCTCCTGCCGACCGATCCGCACTCCGGCAAGGCGATGTGGTGGTCCGATCGCGCGGATGGGCTCGACAGCACGCTCACGCGGACCGTCGACCTGCGGGGTGCCACGCGACCGACCCTGTCGTACTGGACCTGGTACGAGATCGAGAAGGACTACGACTACGCGTACGTCGCGGTCTCCACCGACGGGGGCGCGCGCTGGACGACTCTTCAAGCGCCCGCGACCACGACGGATGATCCGAACGGCACCAACCTGGGCAACGGCTACACCGATCTCTCGGGTGGGGGCAGGGCCCCGGTCTGGATCCAGCAGGAGGTCGATCTCACGCCGTACGCGGGTAAGGAGATCCAGGTCCGCTTCGAGTACGTGACCGACGGCGCGCTGAACCTTCACGGTATGGCGATCGACGACATCGCGATCACCGGGGTCCTGAACGACGACGCCGAGAGCGACAACGGCTGGAAGGCCGAGGGCTTCGTCCGCTCGACGAACGTCGTCGCCCAGCGTTTCCTCGTGCAGGTCCTGCGCTTCACGGCGAACGGGACGACCGTCGACAGGCGCAGCGTCGACGCCGGAACGCTCGACCTCGATCTCGACACCTCGACTGACCGGCGTGCCCCGCTTCTCGCCGTGACCGGGTTCGCCGTTCGGACGACGCAGGCCGTCCCGTTCAGCGTCGCGGCCGAGCGCCGATGACACGCGAGCACGAGACGGGTGCGCCGGCGGTGAAGCCGGTGAGATACGGCGTCATCCCAGCGGCCGGACTCGGCACCCGCTTCCTGCCGATCAGCCGCGCCGTGCCGAAGGAGCTCATCCCGATCGTCGATACACCGGTGATCGAGATCGTCGTGACGGAGATGACCGAGTCGGGCATCGAGCGTGTCGTACTCGTCGTCGGACCGGGCAAGGAGTGGATCGAGGCGTACTTCAAACCGAATCCGCGCATCGAAGCGCGGCTCGCGGCCGACATGCGCACCGAGGACCTCGAGCTTCTGAAGCGCGCCGAGCGCCTCGCGCAGGTGAAGTCCGTCCTCCAGGCCGAGCCGAAGGGGAACGGGCACGCCGTGCTCCAGGCGCGCGGTCTCGTCGGCGAGCAGCCGTTCGCGATGCTCTGGGGCGACGACATCATGCTCGGCGAGCAGCCGGCGCTGATGCAGCTCATCAAAGCCCGCGAGCGCCTGGGTGGTGGGAGCGTGATCGGCTGCATTCGAGTGGGGAAGAAGGACATCAGCCGCTACGGCGTCGTCGCAGGCACCGAGGTCGACGACGAGACCCTGCGGGTCATCAGCATCGTGGAAAAGCCGGCGCCCCAGGATGCCCCCAGCGACCTCGCGGCGGTCCACGGGTACGTGCTCGAGCCGGACATCTTCGACGTCCTGGCCAAGCAGCCGCCCGGTCGGGCCGGAGAGGTCTGGCTCACCGACGCCGTCGCCGAGCTCGCTCGTCAGGGCGCTCCGGTCTGGGCCGTCGAGCTGAAGGGCCAGCGCTACGACTGCGGCGACAAGATCGGCTACGTGAACGCGTTCGTCGACGCCGCGCTCGGCCGGAACGACACCGGATCCGCTGTTCGCGCCCATCTGGAGGGCCTCGGCTGGAAGGCGCCCCGCGGACGCTAAGCGTTCAGCTGCTCCCCTAAACAGGCGCCCAGGCGCCTAAACGCCACCGCCGTAGCCTCTGCTAGGATCTTCTGCGTTCCCCCTGAGTACACCTAGGGCTTTGCCATGCCCGGGTCGTGTGGGGTCGGGAAGGTGGGGAAGCTGTACCGGACATCGTTGGCTGAGCTGCGGCGCGTCGCGTCGCTCGCCCTGATCTCGCTCACCGCGTTCGGCGCGGCGCTGGCGCTGGCATCGATCGCCGCGGGCGCGCCGGGCGTCACGCGTGCGAGCGACTTCGCTCGTGTCGCTCCGGTATCACGCTCGCTGCCACGCGACGTTCCGCCGCCCGCGCCGGCGATGCTGCGCATCGTCGCGCCGAGCGTCCCGCTGACCCTCGTGGATGCCCAGGGCATCACGCCGCTGCGCGCGCCGCGGGCCGCCACCGTGGCCGAAGCGCTTGCCGTGAACGGCATCGAGCTGGGGCCCCAGGACCGCGTCGACAGCGCTCGGGACGCCATCGTCGCGGCCGGCGATGTCATCCATCTCGTCCGGATCGCCGACTACGACACCGTGGTTCGGGAGACGCTCGCGTTCCCCGTCCAGATCCTCCAAGACGCAGATCTTGCGGCGGGCCGCGTCGTGGTCGTCACCGCGGGCATCACCGGGCTGGCCGACAACACCTACCGCGTGCATGTCGTCGACGGCGCGGAAGCCGGGCGCGCCCTGATAAGCAGCTTCGAGGTCGTCACGCCGGTGACCGAGGTCCGGCGGGTCGGGACGAAGCCGGCCCCGGCGCCAGCCGACATCGAGTCCGTCATCCGAGCTGCGGCCGCAACATGGGGTGCCGACCCGAACCAGCTGCTTCGCGTCGCGTGGTGCGAGAGCCACTACAACCCGTACGCGGTGAACTCGCGCTCGGGGGCCGCGGGTCTCTTCCAGTTCATGCCCGCGACCTGGGCCGCGAACAGCGTGCGTGCCGGTTACGGCGGCGCGAGCGTCTTCGATCCCGTGGCCAGCGCGAACGTGGCGGCGTACATGTTCGCCCACGGCCAAGCGGCCCAGTGGACGTGCAAATAGCGCACTAGTCTTCGCCGCGGTGGACGTCGTCGATCCGCGAGAGCTGAGGAGCATCCTGCGGCGGCACGGCGTCCGCGCCGCGACCTCACTCGGCCAGCGGTTTCTCGTCGATCGCCGCGTCCTGCAGGCCATCCTCGAGGCCGCCGAGCTGTCGCCCGCGGACGACGTCCTGGAGGTCGGTCCGGGGCCCGGCGTGCTCACCGCGCAGCTCGCCGACCGGGCTCGCTCGGTCACCGCGGTCGAGATCGACGAGCGGATGGTCGCGGTCCTCCGCGACACGCTGGCGGGCCGCGACAACGTGCGGATCGTCCGCGCAGACGCGCTGGCGGTGGATCTCTTCGCCGCCGGCGAGCGTCGGCCGACACGCATCGTCGCGAACGTCCCGTACCAGATCACGACCCCGCTCCTCGAGCGCTTCATCGGCGACGACCGGCGTCCGCCCCTCGTCGTGGTGCTGGTCCAGGAGGAGGTCGCGCGCCGCATGGTGGCGACGGCATCCGCGGGGAAGGAGCGCGGCTACCTGTCGGTGTTCGTGCAGTCGTTCGCCGACGCGAAGATCGTGCGCCGCGTACCGCCGAGCGCATTCCGGCCCGCACCGAAGGTGAGCTCCGCGGTCGTCGCCCTGCGTACGCGGCCGCGGCCGGCGTTCGCGCCGCTGCAGCGGACCGCATTCCTGCGGTTCGTGAGCGATGTCTTCCGCCACCGCCGCAAGCAGCTCCGCGGCGCGCTCGGTCACGAGGCCGGCGTCGCGCCGGACCGCGCCGCCGTGGCGCTGCGCGAGTGCGGGATCGAGCCGCGGCGCCGCGCCGAAGAGCTCACTCTCGAGGAATGGACCGCACTCGCGCGCTCCCTCGGCGTGCCCACCGGTCCGTCGTGACGCGCGCCGTCACGCTCCTCGCTCCGGCGAAGATCAACCTCGCGCTCGCGGTCACCGGCAAGCGAGCGGACGGCTACCACGACCTGCGGAGCGTGTTCGCGACGATCGATCTCGCCGATCGCGTGCGCGTCGCGCCGAGCCGCAGTCTCGAGGTGCGCATCGCCCCGAACGTCGGCGCGCCGCGCGGCGACGATCTCGCGAGCCGCGCGGTACGCGCGATGGCCCAAGCGACGGGTCACGACGCCGCGGCGTTCGTGCAGATCCGCAAGCGCGTGCCGGTCGCCGCGGGCCTGGGTGGGGGATCGAGCGACGCGGGCGCGGTGATCCGCGCGCTCGCGGCGATCTGGCACTGTGACGATCTCGATCTCGTCGCGGTCGCGGCGACCGTGGGATCGGATGTGCCGTTCTTCGTGAGCGGCGCGCGCGTTGCCCTGGTCTCCGGGCGAGGCGAGCGCGTCGATCCGCTTCCCGATCCGCAGCCCATGCACGTCGTCGTCGTGCGGTCGCGCGCACGCCTATCGACGGGCGATGTCTTCGCGGCGCTGCGGAGCGAGGATCGTGGCGGGACGGCGTCGGTCGATGCCGTGAACGCCGCGTTCGCACAGCGCGCCGTCACGGCACCGCTCCTTCGCGAGCACGCACGCAACGATCTGCTTGCACCGGCGGAGCGGCTCTGCCCCGAGATCGCCCAGGCGCGCCACCGCGCCGCGCGGCAGGGCATCCCGCTCTCGCTCAGCGGTAGCGGACCGACGCTTTTCGCGGTCGCGGATGACCGTCGCGACGCCCTGCGGATCGCGCGGATCCTTCGCCGGGTCGGTCTTGCGGCACACGCGCACACGATGGCTGGCTAAGGGTCGCCGGACCGGGCGAGCGAGGGCTGTCCCCTTAACGTGAAAGGCATGGACGACAAACGCGGAGACATGACCGTGCGCCAGGCCGGCCAAAAGGGCGGGACCTCGACGGCCGGCAAGCACGGGGCGTCCTTCTACCGGGAGATCGGCAAGCGCGGCGGTCAGGCGCGTAAGGGCCAGCTCGGCACCGAGGGCTACGCGAAGCTCGGGCGCAAGGGCGGCGAAGCGCGCAAGACGCAGCTCGGATCGAAGGGCTACGCGGACCTCGGACGAAAGGGCGGCGAGGCGCGCAAGACGCAGCTCGGCAGCGAGGGTTACGCGCAGCTCGGGCGCAAGGGCGGCCGTCGCGTGGCCGAGCTCATCCGGCGTGGAAAACAGCCCACGAACGGCGAGAAGACCGGCGACCGCCGCTAGTCCCGAATATCCTTTGGCCGTGTCCGCTGGGGCGTGGCCAAGTGGTAAGGCAGGGGACTTTGAATCCCCGATCCCAGGTTCGATCCCTGGCGCCCCAACCCGCCTGACCCGCCAATCCGAGTGACCGCGGGACCGCCGGGCATCGTGCTCGCGGCTGGTCTGGGCACGCGGATGCGCTCTCAGACCCCGAAGGTCCTGCATCTCGTGGCCGGGAGGCCCCTGCTCTCGCACGTCCTCGATGCCGTTCGGGGCGCCGGGGCGCGCCCGGTCGTGGTGCTGTCCAAGGAGAGCGAGCCCGCACGAGCCATCGTCGGCGACGGCGCGGTCGTCGCGATGCAGGATCCGCCCCAGGGCACGGGGGACGCGGTGCGCGTCGCGCTCGGCGCGATCCCGGACGCCTCGGGCGAGGCGTTCATCGTCTATGGGGACACGCCGCTGCTGCGGGCGAGCACGCTGCGCGCGCTGGCCGAGCTTCGCGCGAAGCGCGGCGCGCCACTCGCGCTCCTCTCGGGAATGGTCGGCACGTCGAACGCGTACGGGCGCGTCGTTCGCGATGCCGGCGGCGACGTCGCGCGTGTCGTCGAGGCGCGTCTCGCGACCGCCGAGGAGAAGCGGCTCCCGGAATCAAACCTGGGCGCATACGCGGTCGATCTCGCGTGGCTGCGCAAAGCGGTGCCGCGCCTGCGCGCGAACGAGACCGGCGAGATCTTTCTCACCGACCTCGTCGCGCTCGCCGCCGCGGAGGGCGCGCGCGTCGCGGCCCACTGCACTGAGGACTCCGACGAGGGCATGGGCGTGAACACGCGCGTCGAGCTCGCGGCCGCCGAGGACGCCGTGCGACGCCGGATCCGCGAACGGCACATGCTCGGCGGCGTGACGTTCCACGATCCCGGCTCGTCGCTCGTCGACGCGGACGTTGAGATCGCGCCCGACGTCGTCGTCGAGCGGGGCTCCGTCCTCGAAGGGCGGACACGCATCGGCACCGGCACGCGCATCGGCCCGTACACGATCGTCCGCGACTCTACGATCGGAGAAGGCTGCCGCGTGGAGGCGTCGATGATCGAGGGCGCGACCCTGGAGGACGGGGTGCGCATCGGTCCGTACTCGCATCTCCGGCCCGGCGCGTATCTCGAGAAGGGCGTCGAGATGGGGAACTTCGGCGAGGTGAAGAACTCGCGCCTCGGCAAAGGCACGAAGATGCATCACTTCTCGTACGTCGGCGACGCGCAGGTGGGCGAGCGCGTGAACGTCAGCGCGGGCGTCATCACCCTGAATTTCGACGGCGTGCGCAAGCACCGCACAGAGATCGGCGACGACGCGTTCATCGGATCGGACTCGCTGCTGCGCGCACCGATCAAGGTCGGCGCGCGCAGCCAGACCGGCGCGGGCTCGGTGGTGACGAAGGACGTGCCGGACGACATGCTCGCCGTCGGCGTTCCTGCGCGCATCCGCAAGAAGACCGAGCGCAAGGACAAGGCGACCTGATGGATTCGCCCGCCTGGCAGCTGCTCCTCCTCGAGCTCGCGCTGGTCGTCGTGCTCGCGGTGCTCTCCGCGAGCGAAGCGGCGATCAACATCGCGCGGCGGCCCGGCGTGATCGATGAGCTCACCCTCCGCGGTCGCCGCGGGCAGCGTGCCGGTGCGATCGGACGCCGCGCCGGCTACTACCTCGCGGCGATCCAGGTCGCCGAGTTCCTCATCGTCTTCACCTACGCCGGCATCGCGGCCGCGTTCATCGCCCCGCGGCTGTCGGCGCTGCTCGCGTTCTTCCTGCGCATCGACACGACCGCCGTCTTCACCGACGTCAGCGCGGTCGCCGTCACCGTCGCGGTGCTCTCGCTCATCGCGGTGCTCTTCGGCCTCTTCGTCCCGCGCGCGATCGCCGCGCGTCACGCGCAGGGAACGCTCCTGCTACTCGCGTTCCCGCTCGAGCTCATCACCTGGCTCACGCGCCCGATCGTGACCGTGCTGTTCCGCGTGACGCAGGTCATCGTCCGACCGTTCGGCGGTACCGCGCCGCAGCCCGGCGTGGTGACGGAGGACCAGATCCGCGCGCTCATCGAGACCGGCCAGGCACAGGGCGTCCTCGAGCGCACGGAGCAGGAGATGATCAGCTCGATCTTCGAGATGGGCGAGAAGACGGTGGCGGAGGTGATGGTCCCGCGCACCGACATCGTCGGTCTCGACGTCGAGACATCGCCGCAGGAGCTCCTCGATCGCATCACGACGGTCGGCCACTCGCGCATTCCGGTGTATGAAGGGTCGGCCGACAACATCATCGGGATCCTGTATGTGAAGGACGTCTTCCGCCGCATCGCGCGCGGCGACCGTCAGCTCGCGCTACGCCAGTTCCTGCGGCCGGCCGTGTTCGTCCCCGAGACGAAGAAGGTGGACGCGCTGCTTCGAGAGATGCAGAAGGACAAGGTCCATATCGCGATCGTCGTCGACGAGTACGGCGGCACAGCCGGCCTGGTCACGATCGAGGACCTCGTCGAAGAGATCGTCGGCGAGATCCGCGACGAATACGATGTTGAGCACGAGCTCGTTCTCCCCGTGTCTGAGACCGAGGCGCTGATGGACGCGCGCATCCCGTTCGAGGACGTGCGCGAGACATTCGGGCTCGAGGTCGAGCCGACCGAGGCCTACGACACGCTCGGCGGTTTCGTCACCGCACAGCTCGGGCGCTTCCCGCGCCAGGGCGAATCGTTCGAGGCCGCCGGCGCGCGCTTCATCGTGGAGACCATCGAAGGAAAGCGCATCCGCCGCGTCCGCGTCACGCGGCTCCAGCCGAGCCCGGAGCCGGCTTGACCGAGATCGGACCGGGCGACGAGGAGCTGATCCGCGTCGCCTCGCTCGCGCGGCAGCGCGCGCACGCGCCCTACTCGAAGTACAAGGTCGGCGCGGCCATCCGGACCCCGCGCAACAGGGTGCACAGCGGCGCGAACGTCGAGAACGCCTCGTACGGCCTGACCGTTTGCGCGGAACGGACCGCTGCGTTCGCCGCGGTGAACGCCGGCGACACGGCGTTCGATTCGATCGCGATCGTCATCGACGACGAACGTCTCCCCACGCCGTGCGGCGCCTGCCGCCAGGTGCTCGCGGAGTTCTCGCCGGACATGCGCGTGATCCTCGCCACGACAGGTGGGAAGCGAAAGGTCACGACGCTGAGGGAACTGCTTCCGGATCCATTCCTGCCCGAGAACCTGCGCTAGGTCGCGAAGCGTGGTCGCGCGACCTCTCGCCAAATCCCATCGGCCAAGTCGTGCACGATCAGCTCCCGGGCGATGAAGTCCTGCGCCAAGTCGATATCGCCGAGTGACGCCCACGCCTCGTCGAGCTGCTCCTGGCTGTTGATGCTGTCGCGATGGAGAAGCGTGACGTGCGCGCGGTACGTGGCGCGCTCCGGGCCGAGCAGGGCCTCGCGGAACCGTCTCAGGTCGCTCTGCGGATCGTCTACGACGAGAAAGAGACCAGGGTCGGGCGCGATCCATCGCGCCGAGCGCGAGATCCGCAGGCGGAGTGGGGGCGTCGCGGCGGCCACCGCGATCAGCCGCTCCAGGTCGACCAGATCGTCGATCACGGTCACGTGCGACTCGACCGTCATGGCTTGGTCCGGATCCCAACGGTGCCGGAGCTCGTCGACGCGGTCGCGGAGCGACCCGGTGAGCTCGGCGATCGCGATGCGACGCGTCGGGTCGGCGATCAGCCTGGCGTCTGCGCGTCGGTGAGCGCGCGGTAGAAGGCGGTCGCGTTCGTCATCGCGAGCTCGCGCAGACCTCCGCTGATGCGCTCCTCGGCGTGCTCTCCGGCGGACTCGAGGTGCAGAACCCCGAACCCGCGGATGATCCGCAGCGGGAATGGCCGCGTGAGGCTCGCGTCCTGGATGCGGTCGAGCAGCAGCGCCGCCTGGTTGCGGTTGAGCACGCCCCAGGTCGCGATCACGCGCCGATCGGTGAGGACGAACCATTTGCGGCTCCACGGGATCCAGCGCACGACGATCCACACGAGCAGGACGAGCGCGGCGATGACGAGCGAGCCGGCGAGCGCGCTGTTCGCCTGGCCGGTCGCGTACAGCGCGCCCACCACCAACAGGATCAGCAGCAGCACGAGCGGCTCCCAGAGAAAGAGCGGCCGTGTGGCGACGAGGACACGCTCGTTCGGCTCGAGGACGAGATCGCCGGGAACAGAGAAGGCTATCCACGTCGAGCGCGCGTCTCCCCGGCGTTCGCGATCCGACATTCGCGGGAATCTTAGGCGGAGAGCGTTCCCGCCGCCGCCGGTTCGTCCGCCGCGCCGGTCGCGCTCGCGACGAGATGTTCGAGCAGACGCAGTGGTGGCCCTCCGCCGGCCGCAACGCCGTGCAGGAGGTGCAGCGCGCGGCCGCGATGCGCTTCGATCTCTCGCTCGAGCATCGCCCGCACACCGAGGTCGTCGAGGATCGCGCGGATCCGGTCCACGTTCTCCGCCGGAAGCGGGGCCTGCGGCGCGAACAGCTCGTCGAGCTGCGCGCGCACGCGCGGCGACGCGCGCTCGAACGCCAGCACGACCGGCAGCGTCTTCTTGCGCTTCACGAGGTCGTTCATCTCGATCTTCCCGGTCCGCTCGGTCGACGCCCAGATGCCGAGCAGGTCGTCATGGGCCTGGAACGCCTGACCGAACTCCTCGCCGAAGCGCGCGAGCTGCTCGCGCACCGTGGGGTCGTCGCTCGCGAGCATCGCGGCACTCTGTGCCGACGCGCCGAACAGCGCGCCGGTCTTGCGCGCGGCCATCACGCGGTAGCGGTCCGCGGTGACGTCGGTGCGAGATTCGAAGCTGATGTCGAGGAACTGGCCCTCGCACACCCGGACGCAGGTCTGATCCATCAGGCTCGCGAAGTCCAGGATCCTTTCCGCCGGGAATCCGAGCTCCCGCAGACGCTGCACGGCGAGCCGCGAGACGGCGTACATGCCGTCGCCGGCGTTGATCGCCTGCGGGACGCCCCACACCGACCAGACCGTGGGCCGGTGATGACGGGCCGGATCCTGGTCCTCGATGTCGTCGTGGATGAGCGTGAAGTTGTGCAACAGCTCGATCGCCGCGGCCGCGGGCAGCACGCGCGGCGGCACGCCCGCAAGGGCTTCGAACACCAGCAAACACAGGAGCGGCCGGAGGCGCTTTCCCCCGCGCGGCCGTGCCGCGTCGAGGCCGAGGTGGTACAGCATCATCCCGTAGAAGGGCTGTAGCGCCGGCTCGGGCTGCGTCAGGAGCGAGCGGATCTCCTCATCGATGGAGGCGACGCGTGCCTCGAGAAGCGCCTGTGACGACTGCATGCCCACCGTGATCGATGATACGTGCGTCGACGTTCACGCAGCGTCACCCAGCGATTAGCATGCGTTCTTGATGGCGTCGCGCACGTATCGCGCCGAGGCGATCGTCCTTCGGACGGTCGATTTCGGAGAGGCCGACCGCATTCTCGTGCTCTTCAGCCGCCACTTCGGGAAGCTCCACGTCGTTGCCAAGGGCATCCGACGTGCGACGAGCCGCATGGCGGGGCACGCGGAGCCGCTGACGCATGCCACCTATCAGCTCGCTCGCGGTCGCGAACTCGACGTGCTCACCGGTGCGGAGACGCGCGCGGTGTACCCGAGCCTCCGCGACGACCTCATGCGCATCGCCGCGGGCTGGTACGTCGTTGAGCTGACCGACCGCTTCACTCTCGAGCACGAGCCGTCGGCGCCGCTCTTCGATCTGCTGGAAACGGCCCTGCGGCACCTGGACGCGGGCCACCCACCGGGCCTGGTGTGCCGGTGGTTCGACCTCCACCTGCTCGATCGCTCCGGTTTCAGGCCCGAGCTGTATCAGTGCGTCTCGTGCCGCGACGCGCTGCAGGAACGCCAGAACGCCTGGAGCGCGGCCGCGGGTGGCGCGCTGTGCGCGTCGTGCGCGATGAGACTGAGCGGCCAGCTCGCGCTCACCGTGCGTGCTCTCAAGTCGCTGCGCTATCTGCTGCAGAGCGACTTCGCCGGTGCCGCGCAGCTCCGCGTCGACGCGACGCTCGCGAGCGAGCTCGAGCACCACATGCGCTTCTTCGTGCAGCACGTCATCGACCGCGAGATCACCGCGGCGCGCCTGCTCGACGAGATCCGCGCGCTGCCACCGCTCCCGAGCCCAGCGGCCTCGTGACCGCGTCGGATGTAGCCGACAAGCTCACCTCTCTCGCGAAACGGCGGGGGTTCGTATTCCCGTCGAGCGAGATCTACGGTGGCGCTGGCGCGACGTGGGACTACGGGCCGCTCGGTGTGGAGCTCAAGAACAACGTGAAGCGTGCGTGGTGGCGCGCGATGGTCCAGCTGCGCGAGGACATGGTGGGTCTCGACGCCGCCATCCTCATGCACCCTAGAGTCTGGGAAGCCTCGGGGCACGTCGAGAACTTCACCGATCCGCTCGTGGAATGCCGCAACTGCCGGAAGCGCTACCGGATCGACGAGCTGCCGAAGGGCGGCCATCTCATGGACGCGTGGCGGTCCAACCAGATCGACCTGAGCAGCGTCGCTTGTCCCAGTTGCGGGGAGAAGAAGCTCGCCGACCCACGGCGCTTCAACCTCATGTTCAAGACGTTCGTCGGTCCCGCGGAGGACACCGCGTCCGTCGCCTGGCTGCGGCCCGAGACAGCGCAGGGCATCTTCGTGAACTTCGAGAACGTGCAGCAGTCGACGCGGCGGCGGCTGCCGTTCGGGATCGCGCAGATCGGCAAGTCATTCCGCAACGAGATCACGCCGGGGAACTTCATCTTCCGCTCGCGCGAGTTCGAGCAGATGGAGATGCAGTACTTCTGCCGCCCCGATGACGCGCCGCGCCTCTTCGAGGAGTGGCTCGCGCGACGCCGTCAGTGGTACGCCGACCTGGGCATCGCCGACGCCGTCCTCCGCTTCCGCGAGCACGCCGAGAACGAGCGCGCGCACTATGCGGCGAAGGCCGTCGACATCGAGTTCCTGTACCCATTCGGATGGAACGAGACCGAGGGTATCCACAACCGCACCGACTTCGACCTCCGGCGCCACAGCGAGTTCTCCGGCAAGGACCTGCGCTACCACGACGACCTCACCGGGGAGCGCTTTCTCCCGTATGTCGTCGAGACCGCTGTCGGGGCCGATCGCGCCACGTACGCGCTGCTCTGCGCGGCGTATGCGGAGGAGCCTGACAAGGAGGGCGTGCGCGTCGTGCTGCGGCTGCACCACGCGATCGCGCCGTACAAGGTCGCGGTCCTGCCGCTGTCGAAGAACGAGAGGCTCACGCCGCTCGCGCGCGAGGTATGGGCGGCCATCCGCCCGCACTTCATGAGCACGTACGACGAGACCCAGGCGATCGGCCGCCGCTACCGGAGGCAGGACGAGATCGGCACGCCGCTCTGTGTCACTGTCGACTTCGATTCGCTAGAGGACCGCGCCGTCACCATCCGCGACCGTGACAGCATGGCCCAGGTCCGGGTGCCGATCGCCGATCTCGTGCCCGCGCTGAAGGAGCGGCTCGGCGCCTAGCGCGGCTGCGCTCGTGGCGCTCCTGTATCTCGCTGCGCACGGCGCGCGCGCGCCGTTCCTCGCGCTGCTCGGACTGCGACGGCTCCGCAATCTCGCCCTCGTGCTCGCGCCGTACGCGGTGACCGTTCCGCTCGCGTTCGCCGTTTCGGAACGACTCGACCCCGCGGCGGCGGCGGGCCTGGTCGCCGTGGTGCTCGCACCCGGGGCGTTCCTCGCGCCAGTGGTCGTCATCGCGGCGGGCGGTCGCCGGGCGGACATGGCGGGCGCGCTGCTGCTTGGCACTGCCGTCATCTCCTTCGTGCTCGTCGCCACGCGGCCGGGCGCGGTCACGCTCGCGCTGACCGCCGCGCAAGCCTTCGCCCTGGCCTCGCTCGTCGCCGGGGCGCTGCCGACGGTCCGCGACCGACTCCTCGTACCGTTGCGGTGGGCCGGTCATGCCGCCGGCATTGCCGTGATCGTCCTCGCGGCCGCCGGCGGTCCGCGCATCGATGCGACGACGGTCGCCGTCGCGCTTGCCGCCGTCGCTCTGCTTCTCAGCGTCGCCGGCGCGGCCGCCGCGTTCATGAGGCGGGATGTGTTCTCGGCGCTCGCCGCGACCGGCACGCGCGATCCGATCGTCGCGACCGCGCTCGCGTGGTCGACCGGCGGCGTCGACGCGACGGCCGTGCCGCTCGCGAGTGCCGTAATTCTGGGTATCGCCGCTGCGGCGCTCGTCATCCGCCGGCGCTAGGCTCCGCACAGTGCTCGTCCCGCTCATCACCACGCTTGTTTCGGGCGCGTTCGCCGTGGCCGTGGCGATGCAGTACGCGCGAAAGCGGCGGTCATCGCAGCTGGCGTGGGCGATCGGTCTTCTCCTCTTCGCGGTCGCGGCGTTCATGGGTTACCTCGCGCGATCCGGTGGCGCGACCGATGTCGAATACCGGCTCTTCTACCTGTTCGGCGCGATCGCGAACGTCGCGTGGCTCGCGCTCGGCACTGTCTTCATCGTCGCGCCGCGATACGGACGCGCCGCGCTCGCGGCGGTGCTCGCGCTGTCGGCCCTCGCTGTCTATGCAGTCTTCGCCTCTCCGGTCGACATCGCGGTGGCCGTCGACACCGGCAAGGGCTATCCGGACGGCTCGTTGCCACGCATCCTCGCCGCGATCGGTAGCGGGGTCGGGAGCCTCGTTCTCATCGGCGGCGCCCTGTGGTCGGCCTGGGTCTTCCTCCGTCGACGGAATCAGGGCCGGCGCGCGATCGCGAATGTGGTCATCGCGGTGGGAGTCTTCATCGTCGCGGCTGGCGGGACCGTCGCGTTCACCGGCGCTTCTGGGATCCTCGAGCTGACGAACCTCCTTGGCGTGTCGGTCATGTTCGTCGGCTTCCTGCTGATCTGACCCGCGCAATAGACTCGGCCAAATCCCTCAAAGGGGAGGAGCCATGAGGAAGCTCGTGCCGCTCACCACGCTCGCACTCGTCCTATCTATGTCGTAGCCGGCTCTCGGCGCGCCGGCCGCCGGCTCGGTCCAGAACTTCGGTCCCGAGCTGAGCGCCACCTGCAATCTTCCCGAAGGCATCGCGGTCGATCCGCAGGGCAACGTGTACGCATCGCCGCTGAACTTCGGTGCGGCGAGCGGCCCTGCGAACATCTGCGTCCTCGATCCGAGCGGCGCGCTCATCGACGTCATCAGCGTCGCGCCGGTGCCTGGCGGCGTCGCGAGGCTGCTGGGGATGCTCTTCGTTCCGAGCGAGGGACTTCATGTCGGAGACGTTGGGGGCGGTCGCGTGCTGCGTATCGACGTCGGCACGCACGACGCGACGACGATTGCCAGCGGTTTCGGCGCGCCGAACGCCTTCGCCCGTGACCGGGCGGGCAACCTGTTCGTGTCCGACTCGTTCCCGGGCACGATCACGAGGATCGCTCCCAACGGCAGCAAGACGGTGTTCGCCTATCCGGCCCAGCTCGCACCCCCGTCGGGCGAGTTCCCACCGTTCGGTGCCAACGGCCTCGCGTTCGATCGGAACGAGCGCTTCCTCTATGTCGCAATGACTGCTCGCGATCAGGTGTTCCGCATCGCTTACGAGGGTGGATCACTTGGCGCGATCCAGCTGTTCGCGCAGGGTGTCGCGGGCGGCGCCCTCGACGGCGCCGACGGCATCGCCTTCGACGTACGCGGGAACTTGTACGTGTGCTCGAATCAGTCCGACGGGATCGCGGTGCTCTCGCCTGACGGTGGCGTGATCGCCGAACACCGTGGCACCGGCGCGAACGCGTTCAACTCGCCGGCGAGCATCGTGTTCAAGGGACGCACCGTGTACGTCGCGGACCTCGCGCTGTTCCACGGAGGTCCGAACAAGGTCAGCGCGTTCGCCGCGCCCTATCCGGGGAAGTAGCGACACCGCGGGGCCCGGTCGATTCCGGGCCCCGCCGCGCGATCAGCTCTCTGTCGGCAGATCCTCGTCCCCGACCAGACGCGAGGCGAAGCGCCGCGCCACGAGGGTGAGCGCTGCGGTCACCGCGGTGCTCACGGCCTGAAAGATCGCCTGCCGGGCCTTCGGTCCCTGCTCGACCTCGCCGATCTCGCTACGCAGCGCGTCGCGGAGTCGCTTGCGGGCCTTGCCCTTCAGCTTGTCGGCCCGACCCCCGAGCCGCGCAATGACGGCATCGAGATCGGTGTCGGAGCGGCGTATCCGCCGCTCGCGCACGCCGCGAGCGATGCCGACCGCGCCGATAGCAAGCATCGAGCCCAGCGTGCCGAAGACCGCGGCGGGCTGGCGCCGAACGAGGTTGCGCGGATCCACATCCTCGCGGAAGCGGGTCCGCAGCTCGCTCAGATCGACGTCCAGGCTCGCGCGGAGATCAGCTAGCTCGCGCTCCGTCCGAGCAGACGGGCTTTCGCCCAACGCATCGTCTCCTTCAGCGAATTGATGCTTCGCGTGGGACCGCGAAGGTCCAGCTTCTTGTATCCGATGTAACCGGTGAGTGCGGCGAGCGCGATGAACAGCGCGAACACGATGAGGGCCGCGGCCCACAGGGGCAGCCAGATCGCGATCACGGCGATCACGAGCACGGTGAGCGCGATGAGCGTGCCCAGGATGAACGCGAACGCGATGCCGAACCACATCGCGGCGCGCAGGTTCGCGCGAACGATCTCGGCGATCTCCTGGCGCGGCAGCTCGAGCTGTTTGCGGATGTACAGCCGGACGTTGTTGCGGATGCGGCCGAGGAGCGTGCGGTAACCAGGTCGTTCGTACAAGGAAGGCGAATGTACCGCAGGCGTCCGCATCGCGGAGTCCGTCGGAGCACGAAATCTGCCAGAATCGCGACGTCCGAAGGGGAGGTGCTCCGCTCCGTGCCTGCACGTCGACGCTCGACCGCCAAGAAGAGCACCGCGAAGGCCAAGAAGTGGGTCTATCTCTTCGTCGACGGCAAGGCCGAGGGCAGCGCGAAGATGCGCGCGCTCCTCGGTGGCAAGGGCGCTGGCATCGCGGAGATGACCAACGCGGGCCTCCCGGTGCCTCCGGGCTTCACGATCACCACCGAGGCGTGCAACGCCTACTTCGCATCGGGGAAGAAGCTTCCGCCGAGGCTTTGGGATCAGGTCGAGAAGGCACTCGCGCGCGTCGAGAAGTCCACCGGAAAGAAGCTCGGAGACACCAAGAACCCGCTCCTCGTCTCGGTGCGATCGGGCGCAGCGATGTCGATGCCCGGCATGATGGACACCGTCCTCAACCTCGGCCTCAACGACGAGAGCCGCGCCGCCCTGGAGAAGCTCACCAAGAATCCACGCTTCGCCTGGGACGCCTACCGCAGGTTCATCTCGATGTTCGGCCGCATCGTGCAGGACATCCCGGCGGAGAAGTTCGATCACGCCCTCGACGCGAAGAAGAAGGCCACCGGTGCCAAGAGCGACACCGATCTCACCCCGAAGTCGCTGCAGGAGCTCGTGACGGAGTTCAAGGAGATCGTCCGTCGCGAGACCAAGAGACCATTCCCAACCGAGCCACTCGAACAGCTGCGTCTCGCGATCGAGGCCGTATTCGGATCGTGGTTCGGGCGCCGCGCGGTCGATTACCGCAACGCGTTCAAGATCGCTCACGACCTGGGCACCGCCGTGAACGTGCAGTCGATGGTCTTCGGGAACATGGGAGACGACTCCGGGACGGGCGTCGCGTTCACGCGGAATCCGAACACCGGCGCGAAAGAGCTCTACGGCGAGTATCTCGTGAACGCGCAGGGCGAGGACGTCGTTGCCGGAATCAGAACGCCCTCGAAGATCGCCCAGATGAAAGACGAGATGCCGAAGGTCTACGCGCAGTTCGAGAAGATCGCGCAGCGCCTCGAGAAGCACTACCGCGACGTGCAGGACCTCGAGTTCACGATCGAGCGCGCGAAGCTTTACATGCTCCAGACGCGCAGCGCGAAGCGAACGGCGCGCGCAGCGGTGAAGGTCGCGACCGACATGGTGCGCGAGAAGGTCATCAACAAGGACGAGGCGCTTCAGCGCGTGGATCCGATGCATGTCGAGCAGCTGCTCCTGCCGCGGTTCGACGAGTCCGAGGTCGAGAAGGCGCGAAAGGCGGGTCGCTTCCTCGCAAAGGGTCTCAACGCCTCGCCCGGTGCCGCGACCGGGCGCGCGGTCTTCGACGCGGACCGCGCCGTCGAGCTCAAGGGATCGAAGCAGCTGGTCGTGCTCGTGCGCCCCGAGACGAGTCCTGACGACTTCCACGGGATGATCGCGGCGACCGGGATCCTCACCGCTCGAGGTGGGTCGACGAGTCACGCCGCGGTGGTCGCGCGTGGCCTCGGTCTTCCGTGCGTCGCGGGCGTCGCCGCGCTTGACATCGACCTCGCGAAGCGTCAGATGCGCGTCGGCGACAAGGTCGTGCGCGAGGGCGACGCCATCTCGATCGACGGGACGAGCGGCGAGGTCTTCCTCGGCGAGCTTCCGACGATCCAGCCGAACTTCCGCGAGGAGAAGGAGCTCATCGAGCTGCTCACGTGGGCGGATGCGCGTCGCACGCTCGGCGTGTGGGTGAACGCCGACACTCCCGAGGAGTGCCGCCTGGCGCGCGAGCTGGGCGCGGAAGGCGTTGGGCTCGCGCGGACCGAGCACATGTTCCGGCAGGCCGAGCGACTACCGATCGTGCAGGACATGATCATGGCCGACGACGCCCCCGGACGGAAGGTCGCCCTGGCGAAGCTGCTGCCGTTCCAGCAGGGCGACTTCTTCGAGATGTACAAGGCCATGGACGGTCTGTCCGTCGTCATCCGGCTCATCGACCCGCCGCTGCATGAGTTCCTGCGTGAGTACGCGGACGTCGACGTCGACATCGCGGTGATGCGCGCGACCGGGAAGGACGGCGTCGAGCTCGAGCGCAAGGAGAAGATCGAGCGGCGCCTGCAGCAGCTCCACGAGGACAACCCGATGCTCGGCCTGCGCGGCTGCCGCCTCCTGCTGGTGTACCCGGAGATCCTCGAGATGCAGATCCGCGCGATCCTCGGCGCCGCCATCGACGCGTCCGAGAAGGGGATCAAGGCGAAGCCCGAGATCATGATGCCGCTCGTCGGCGTGATGGGCGAGCTCGACCGGCTGCAGGAGCAGGTCGTCGCCGTCGCCGAGGCCATCTTCAAGGAACGAGGCAAGAAGGTCCCGTACAAGTTCGGGACGATGATCGAGATCCCGCGGGCGTGCCTCATCGCCGACGAGATCGCGACGAAGGCCGAGTTCTTCTCGTTCGGAACGAACGACCTCACGCAGACGATCCTCGGCATCTCGCGCGACGACGCGCAGAAGAGCTTCCTCACCAAGTACGTCGAGCAGAAGATCATCCCCGCCGATCCGTTCCAGGTCCTCGACCGCGACGGTGTCGGCGCAATGATGCGCATCGCCATCGAACGCGGGCGAAAGACGCGGCCGGGACTCAAGATCGGCATCTGCGGCGAGCACGGAGGCGATCCGTCGTCGATCGCGTTCTGCCACGACGTCGGCCTGACGTACGTGTCGCCGTCGACCTATCGCGTGCCCGTCGCTCGACTCGCGGCAGCGCAGGCGGCGATCGCCGGCGCGGGGGAGAAGGACCGCTAACATCCGGGCCATGGCCACCAAAGTTGAGCGCGGCGCGAAGCTGTCACGCGACCGCAGCGTCGCGTCGCTACGGATCCGTGAGCGCTCCGAGGAACTCGAGGGCACGACACTCGCGCCGTACGCGACGAAGAGCGCGGACGGCCGGCGTGACAAGCCGGAGGAGCCCTCGCCCACGCGGACCGCATTCGCGGTGGACCGCGACCGCATCATCCACAGCAAGGCCTTTCGACGCACGAAGCACAAGACGCAGGTCTTCCTCGCGCCCGTCGGCGATCACTATCGCACGCGCCTGACGCATATCCTCGAGGTCAATCAGATCGGACGAGCGCTCGCCCGCGCGCTGCGGCTGAACGAGGATCTCGTCGAGGCGATGGCACTCGGCCATGACATCGGGCACACGCCCTTCGGCCACATAGGCGAGGAGCTGCTCGCGCGTTTCCTGCCCGACGGATTCCGTCACAACCAGCAGAGCGTGCGGATCGTCGAGAAGCTCGAGAAGAACGGCGCGGGTCTGAACCTCACGAAGCAGACACGCGACGGCATCCTCAAGCACAGCTCGCCCACGGAAGGCGGCCTCGAGACCGCGGCCTGGGGCGAGCCGGAGACGCCGGAAGGCTGGGTAGTCCGCTATGCCGACAAGATCGCGTACCTGCACCACGACATCGACGACGCGATGCGGGCCGAGATCATCACCGAGGCCGACCTACCCCAGGACATCCGCTCCGCGCTCGGGAACGATCGCGCCGAGCGCCTGGACACGATGATCTACGACGTCGTCGTCACCTCATATGGGAAGCCCGAGGTGACGATGAGCGACGAGGTGCTCGAGGCCACCAACGCGCTGCGCAAGTTCATGTTCGACAACGTCTACCTCGCGGGGCCCGCCAAGACCGAGGACGAGAAAGCGCAGGGGGTCCTCTGGGAGCTCCTCCAGTACTTCGAGGCGCACCCGGACCGGATGCCAGCGGAGCATCAGCGGATCGCCTCGTCCGAGAACACCAAGCGGGCCGTCGCCGACTACATCGCCGGGATGACGGACGGGTATGCCTTGGACACGTTCACCAGCCTGTTCATCCCGGCCGCCTGGAGCCACCTCTAGGCGGATCGTCATCTGCACAGTGCCTCGCTCCGCTCGGCTGTGCAGGGTACGGGCGAGCACTCACCCTCACGGGGAGTGTCTGCACACTGCCCTCGCTACGCTCGGGCGTGCGCAGCAAAACGAGTCGGCCCTGCCGACTCGTTTTGTAACAGGCATGCAACTTGCGACGCCGACCGCGTGACGATGGGACTGCAGCTGGGTGAGCCAGCGGTGAACGGCCACGCCGTCCAGTTCTATGAGCGCGACCCCTATCTGCTCGACAGCGTCAGCGACTACCTCGGATCGGCGCTCAGCGCCGCCAGCGCCGGCATCCTGATCGCGACCCCGCCGCATCGCGACGGCGTGGCGCAGCGCCTCACCGCTCGTGGCCTCGACATCCTCGGGGCGGGAGCGGAGGGCCGGTACGTGGCGCTCGACGCGCGCGACACGCTCAACCGGTTCATGGTCGACGGCTGGCCGGACCCGGCACGGTTCGACGACACGATCGGGATGCTCATCTCGACGACGCGCGAGCGCGCATCGCAGATCCACGCCTTTGGCGAGATGGTCGCTCTCCTCTGGGCCGAGGGGAACAGGGACGCGGCCATCCGGCTCGAGGAGCTCTGGGCCGAGCTGCATACCCGCCACCCGTTCTCACTACTGTGCGCGTATCCGATCGAGGCGTTCCACGACACCTCGCACGCCAAGTCGTTCGGCGAGATGACGGCGATCCACACAGCCGTGATCCCTGCCGAGAGCTACATGGGGCTTCAGGGTGACGCCCAGCTTCGCGTCATCGCGCGGCTCCAGCAGCAGGCCGGCGCGCTGGAAGCCGAGACGATCCAACGCCGGCACGCGGAGGCGGAGCTGCGCAAGAAGGTGGAGCAGCTCGCGGACGCGGACCGGCGCAAAGATGAGTTCCTCGCGATGCTCGGACACGAGCTTCGCAATCCACTCGCGCCAGTGACCACGGCGCTGCAGCTCATGCGCCTTCACAGCGACGAACCGCTTCGCGTGACGCGCGCTCGCGAGACGATCGAGCGTCAGGTCGAGCACATGACCCGCCTGATCGACGATCTCCTCGACGTCTCACGGATCACGCGCGGCAAGATCGAGCTTCGACAGGAGGCCGTCCTCGTCTCGACGCTGGTAACGCGCGCCGTGGAAGCCGCGCGGCCGGTCATCGACGAGCGTGGCCATCGATTGACGCTCGACCTGCCCGACGAACCCCTCACGCTCAGTGCCGACCCTGCGCGTCTCGAGCAGGTGCTTGCGAACCTCCTCAACAACGCCGCGAAATACACCGATGTGGGCGGTCGGATCTGGCTCCGCGCGTTCGTGGACGCTGGGCACCTCGTCCTGTCGGTGAAGGACAACGGTGCGGGTCTCACACCCGCGATGCGCGATCACGTTTTCGATCTCTTCGTTCAGGGCCCCGACGTCCGCGCGTACGCACGCGGCGGGCTCGGCATCGGGCTCACCCTGGTCCGCCGTCTCGTCGAGATGCATGGCGGAACGGTCGAGGCGCGCAGCGATGGGCCCGGGCAGGGCAGCGAGTTCATCGCACGCCTGCCGATCCGTCCGGTGAGCCAGGTCGTGCCGCACAACGACCCGATCGGCGCCGGGCTTTCCGCACTTCCGAAGCGCCGGGTCCTCGTCGTCGACGACAACGTCGACGCGGCCGACGCGCTTGCGGAGCTTCTGCGCGACTACGGCCACGACGTGCGCGCTGCGCACGACGGCCCGAGCGCGATCGAGCAGGCGGCGCTCCATCGACCCGACATCGTGCTGCTCGACATCGGCATGCCTGGATTCGATGGCTACGAGGTCGCCCGGCGGATGCGCGGTGAGCTCGGGTCGAAGGCTACGCTCGTGGCGCTCACCGGCTACGGCGAGGCGCGCCACCGCCGTCTGTCGCGAGCCGCGGGATTCGATCAGCACGTGACGAAGCCCATCGACATCCGCAAGCTGGAGAAGCTCCTCACCGCCACGAACTGATCAGGGCCGCATCTCACTCAACGACGGCTGACGTCCTCGAGTGCGCGCAACGTCCGACCGCTACCGTTGTAGTGGTGCCGGGTGATTTCGATCTCGTAAAAGAGCGCGTTGACATCGTCCAACTTGTCGGTACGAAGGTCGCCCTTAAGAAGGCCGGACGGATCTATCGCGGGCTCTGTCCTTTTCACGCCGAGAAGACGGCCTCATTCACGGTCGATCCGGAGAGACGCACCTATCACTGTTTCGGATGTGGGGTTCACGGGGACGTCTTCACCTGGATGGAGACACAGGTAGGTCTGTCCCCGGCGGAGGCGCTCAAGGAGCTAGCGGAGAGCGCCGGAGTCGAACTCACTCGGCGCGCGCCGGAGCAGCGCAAGCAGGAAGACCGGCTCTTCCAGGCGAACGACGCCGCGACCTTCTATTTCCGCCAGGCGCTGCGCGGTACCCCGCGCGGCAAGTCTGTCACCGAGTACCTCGCCAAGCGCGGCATCACACAGGAGTCGATCGACGCCTTCGGCATTGGCTACGCGCCGGACCAGCGCGACAGCCTCCTCCTGTACCTCCGGAAGAAGGGGTTCAGCGAGGACGACGCTGTCGCGGCCGGACTGGTCACCAAGAACGAGCGGGGCCTGTGGGACCGCTTCCGCGACCGGCTGATCGTCCCGATCCGGGACCGGCGCGGCCGAGCCATCGCCTTCGGCGGCCGCGCTATGCGCGACGACCAGCAGGGCAAGTACGTCAACTCCAACCAGACGCTCCTGTTCAACAAGAGCGCCACGCTGTACGGCCTCGACAAGGCCAGCGCGGCCATCCGGAAGGAGGGCACGGCCGTCATCGTCGAGGGCTATTTCGACACCATCGCCTGCCATCAGGCCGGCTTTACCAACGTCGTCGCGTCCATGGGGACGGCGCTCACCGAGGACCAGTACCGGGTCTTGAACGACATGAAGATCGAGCGCGCCATAGTCGCCTTCGACGGCGACGCTGCCGGTCAGCGGTCCGCCGAGTCGCGCGGACGGGAGCTCCTCAGCGCCCTCAGCCGGTTCGGATCGGGCGCGGGCGGCGGTCGGCTGGGGACCCGGACCGGCCTCGCGCTCTTTGTGACCGTGCTGCCGGAGGGGCTCGACCCTGACGACGTCGCTCGGAAGGAGCCGGAGACCTTCCGCCGCCTCCTGGCGGAGGCCAAGCCGCTGCTCGAGTTCCTCATCGATCGGGTCCGCGCGACGTCTCGCCTCGATCAGTCCGAAGGCCGGCTCCGCTTCCTTCAGCGGACCGCCGCGCTGATCGCGGAGGAGCCGGATCCTGTTCGGCGGGAGGTCTACCTGTCGGAGGTGGCGGGAAGCGCTGGGGTCGATCCCGCGTTCTTGAGAGAGAGGCTCCCCGCGGCCGGAAAGAGTACGCAGAGGACGGCGCGGACGCCGACCGAGCCCTCGCCGCCGCGTCGCGAGGCGCCAGCAGCGAAACAAACGCCTTCTTTTGAGCGTTACGTCATGGCACTATTAACTCGATATCCGGAGGAGATCGCGCGCGCCGACCTTGCCCCCACTGACCTGGTAGACCCCGACCTGCGTACCCTCTACGAACAGCTTCAGGCGGGGAAGCGTCCGGACTCTGACTTGCCGGCTCAACTAGCCGCCCTTGCTGCGGCACTTGGCGCAAATGCGCCTGAGCTCGACGAACAGACGGACCCAGGCCAGGTGATCGAGATCGCCGCGCTGCGCCTTCGGGTAGACAACGTGCAGCGTCGTTTGGGTGAAGCGCGGATCCAGCTCGCGCACGCCGAAGGCGACGTCGGGGGGTTGGATGGCGAGATCGCGCGGATGGGCGAGGAGCTCGAGCGGCTCATGAAGCGGCGAGAGCGCCGCACGGTGCTGCGCGGCGAGCTGGAACGAGAAGAGGATCGATGAAAACGACAACGAAGGAAAAAGAGACCGAAAAGGCCGTCCCTGAGCGCACCGGGATCCACCCGGAGCACAAGGAGCAGGCCGAGCGTCTGCTCGCACGGGGACGCCAGCAGGGTTATGTCACGCAGGAGGACATCGTTCGCGCCATCCCGGACGCGGAGCCGGGCGAGGTCGAAGAGCTCCTGCTCGCCCTCGACGACAACAACGTCGAGATCCTCGAGGCGGAGCGCGGTCCGAACTGGTCGCAGGTCAAAGAAGAAGAAGAAGAGGCCGAGGAGCTTCAGCGCGAGGACGCCATCTCGGCGGTGCTCGCGAGCGACCTCATCAGCGTCGACGACCCGGTCCGCATGTACCTCAAGGAGATCGGCAAGGTCCCCCTGCTCACCGCGGAGGAAGAGGTCAACCTCGCGAAGTCGATCGAGCTTGGGGAGCAGGCGCTCGTGTCGCCCGCGCTCTCGGTCATCCACCTGTACGAGCTGGGCGTCGAGGTCAAGAAGCGCATGGCTCTTGGCCGTCCGCGCGAGTTCGTCGACGAGGCGACCCGCTTCACAGTCAAATCACTGAACCGCACGCTCGGCGACCCGGAGGGCGGCAAAGAGCTTCGCCGTCTCACGAACCGCCTGCTGAAGCTGCGCGATCCGCTGAAAGCAGAAGCGAACAGCAAGGAGATCTCGACCGAGGCGAAGGTGCTCATCGACGAGACCGTCGCGCTGATCGACGCCGCGAAGCGCGACCCGCAGCGTCTCGCGTTCCGCATCCTGCCGCAGTACGCGAAGATCCACGGACCGGCGGAAGGCGCGGAGCGTCTTGGCGAGCTCGTCATGCTCGGCCAGGAGATCCGCGACGTGCTCGTGAAGAACCTCAACATGCTGGTCGAATCGGACGCCGACGAGCAGCGCGCGCTACGCCGCCTCGCGGATGAGCTCATCCAGAAGGGCGACGACGCGCGCCACAATCTCACCGAGGCGAACCTTCGACTCGTCGTTTCGATCGCGAAGAAGTACATCGGTCGTGGTATGTCGTTCCTCGATCTCATCCAGGAAGGGAACATCGGCCTCATCCGTGCGGTGGAGAAGTTCGACTACCGCAAGGGCTACAAGTTCTCCACCTACGCGACGTGGTGGATCCGTCAGGCCATCACGCGCGCGATCGCGGACCAGGCGCGGACGATTCGCATCCCGGTCCACATGGTCGAGACCATCAACAAGCTCATCCGCGTCTCGCGTGGCCTGCTGCAGGAGCTCGGCCGCGAGCCGACCGCGGAAGAGATCGCCGAGCGCATGCTCATCACGCCGGACAAGGTGCGCGAGATCGTGAAGGTCTCGCAGGAGCCGGTCTCGCTCGAGACGCCGATCGGTGAGGAAGAGGACAGTCACCTCGGCGACTTCATCCCCGACAATCAGGCGCTCGCGCCATCCGACGCGGCGTCGCACAAGCTGCTCAAAGAGCAGGTGGAGAGCGTGCTCGAAGGACTCACCGGTCGCGAGCGTCGCGTGCTGCAGCTTCGCTTCGGTCTCGAGGATGGCCGCACGCGCACGCTCGAGGAAGTGGGCCGTGAGTTCAACGTCACGCGGGAGCGCATCCGTCAGATAGAGGCGAAGGCGCTACGGAAGCTGCGTCACCCGAGCCGGAGCCGCAAGCTCAAGGACTATTTGGAATAGCGCTCGTAGCTCACGATCTCTGAGAGCGGCTTGCGGCCTCCGGGCCGCGCGTTGGGACGAGGATCCTTGGCCGAGACGGGCCGCCCGATCATGACGATCGAGCGCGCGGTCCGGTCGGCCGGGACGCCGAGGATGCGTTTGGCCTCGGCCTGCTGCGCGTCGTCGCCGAACCAGGCGACACCGCCGCCGTAGCCGAGGTTGTGCGCTGCGATGAGGATGCGCTCGGTCACGCGGCCCTCGTCGTAGGCCTCGCTCACGCCGGCGCCATCGAGCACGATCGCGATCCCCAAGGGCGCGCCGGCGAGCCAGTTGATCGGAGGCCGCAGCTGGCTGATCCTGCGGAGACGGTCCTTGTCCTTGACCACGACGAAGTGCCACGGCTGAGTGTTCCGCGAGCTTCCCGTCCATTGCGCGACGCGCAGCAGCTGCTTGACGACCTCGTCGGGAACTTCGTCCGCTGCGTACTGCCTGATCTGACGAACGGTGCGGATGCGGTCGATCAACGAACGGACGTTAGCATTTGCAACCGTGGCGGCTCGCGAGGTCGATCAGGGTGAGCTCGAGAGGCTGAGCTCGGCGCTGCGCCTGGCGGAATCCGCGCTCGAGGAAGCACTCGAGGCGGCGGAGAATCTCGGCAACTTCGATCATCGCTACGACGTTCCGCGCGCCATCGGCGGAGCCCAGCGTCTGGTGCAGAACGCCAACGAGGCGGTAGACGCGGCGCGCAAGCCGTGACCGATACGCCGGTGCCCGTCGGCGCGGGGCTCAGCGCTCGGCGCGACCGGATGTGGGGACTGGTCGGTGGCCTGCTCGGCGTCGCCGTCGGCGTCGGCTCGGCTGCCATCGCCGTCTTCGTCGAGGGCGCGGATCCGTTGTCGTCATCCGCGCCGTACCCCGCCTTCTTCGCGAAGCGTCAGCTGCTGGTATACGACGTGTTCCTCGCGTTCGTGATCTTCGTCGGGGCAGCGTTCGCGGTCACCGGGATCGTGCTGACGCGACGCGGCGCGTTCCCGCGCACCGACGCTCTCGGGACGCTGCTCGCGAGCGCGATCCTCACGGTCCTCGGGGGCGCGCTGCTCTTCACACGCCTCATCGCAGTCATCCGCGGGGTTTGAGTCGTCTGCGCCGCCCGCGCCAAGCGATAACATCAATCGCATGCGACAGCTCATCGGCAAGCGCCTCCTCGACATCGACGTCGGTTAACTGACCGAGGTCGCCCGCGCGTTCTTGCGGACGGCAGTGGACGCGGGCACGGGCGACGGCCGCTACCCGCTGCACGTGGCTCGAACGAGGACGGACACGCTCGCGATCGGTCTCGATGCGTCCGCGGATGCACTCGCGTATGCCGCTCGTCGTGCGCTCCGCGATCGCGTCCCGAACCTCGTCCTGGTGCGCGAGCCGCTGGAGCGTCTCGGGCTGGAGTGCTTCGCCGACGAGGTGACGATCCACTTCCCGTGGGGATCGCTGCTGCGTGGGGCGCTGGCCGAGGACGCGGGCGTGTTCGAGGCGATCTGCCGCCTGCCACGTCCCGGTGGTCGGCTTACGCTCGCGCTCTCATTGATCGCGCGCGACGGACGCACGCCGCTCTCCGCTCGCGACATTGCCGACGTGACACACGCCTATTGCTCGTGCGGCTTCAGCCTGATGGAGGATCGCGCCATAGCGCGTGCCGACGTCGCGGCGGCGCGGTCGAGCTGGGGCAAGCGACTGGACGTTGGGGGGACGCGGCCCGGCCACCTGTTGCGTTTTCGCCGGGACAGCGTGCCGTCCTAGGCGGTAACCTCACGCCGACAGCCCGCTGACGGAGGTCGCATGTCGGAGCACCGGCCGGTCCACGAGGAGCCGCGCATCGAAGAGCACAAGGTGTACGCGCTGCTTGCGATACCCGTCTTTCTCGTGACGATCTTCATCATCGGGCTGATCGCGACGCTCGGGACCGCGCCGCGGCCCTAACGCGCACCGGCCGCGCTGCAGGCTCGGACCACGCCACATCGCTCGGCAGCTCGCGACGCAGGATCGGTTCGAGCGCGGTCACGTAAGCGGCGACCCGCTCCGCGAGCTCGTTCGCGAGCGCCGCGTCCGGTCGGCGGTGGGGCAGAGGTTCCCATACGCGTGCCCAACCGCGGTCCCACTCCTCGATCCGCGCAGCGGCCAGCGCGCGACGTATCGCTTTCGCGTTCGCGGCGAACGCCGCGAGGAGCCGCGCGTTCGTGAGCGAGTCGGCTTCGAAGTGCAGGCCGATCTCGATCGTGCCGAGTCGCTCGCGTGGCCAGATCTCGTAGTGCAGTGCCTTGTTCCCGTACCACAGCTTGCTCTGGAATGAGAACGACTCCCACCGGAACTCACGAAGGTCGGAAGGCACGCGGTCGCGCACGAGCGGACGCACGCGGCGCAGGCACTCGGCTTGTTGCATCAGGGGATCCGCGCGCGCAGCACGAGGTCGACGATACCGGTGAGCGCGGGCATGACGATGCCGGCGAGCGTCGCGAGCTTGATCACACCCGCGCGCGTCGGCACCGCGACGACGATCGAGATCGCATCAGCGACCAGGGAGCCTACGATGAAGAGCGCCGTACCCACGAGCGGCCCACCCGGAGTGTCCTGCCAGATCGCCGCGGTCGTGAATGCGAAGCCCACACCGGCCAGGAACCAGACCGCCGGACTCCCCTGCCGATTCCCGCCGATCGCGATGACCGTCGCGGGGACCAGATAGGGGACGAGCGTGGTCGTCCAGCTAAGCAGAGCAGCAAGCCCGATCATCACCCAGCGGCGAGTGGTGAGGTGGTGCAGTAGGCCGAGCATGAGCCCAGCCGACAGTGAGATGAGCGGGACGAAGAGTGGGTTGGAGCGATCGATGCCGGCGGCGAGATAGATGCGCGTCGTGTGCTGGAACGCGGGTTCGCTCGCGAGCACAGGGATACGTGAGATGTACTGGATGACCTCGGGCGAGAGGTTCGTAGCCAGCGGCCCGGCGAAGCGTTCGGCCGCAGTCGCGGCGATCAGGAAGCCGAAGACCAGCGCGCTGGGCCAACCGATCGGCCGCGGGATGCGCGGCTGGGTGTCGCGCGGGGCGGGCGCGGGGTGCGCGAGCGCGATGCGGCAAGACGCCATGCCGAGGAAGGAAACGAAGAGGCCCCAGCCGAGCATCGAGTGAGGGAACGACCAGTTGGTCTCATCGAGGCCGAACGTCGAGTGCCAGATCGCGTCGAACATCCCGGCGAGAGCGACAAGGCCGAAGCCAGCGCCCGCAAGGCCGATCGATCCGGGGATCGGGAAGGGGACGAGCGGGAGGCGGAACGTCGGGCCGAACCAGCGCCGCAGATTCGGCGTGAACGCGAAATATGCCAGCGTGATGGCCGCGCATAAGTGCATCGAGTAGATGAAGAGGTGTGGTGGCGAGAAGAAGTCCTCGAACGCGTGCGTCGCGTGCCAGCGGCGGTCCCAATCGAAGCCGATCCCGAATGCGAGGAGGTCGAAGACGACGGCGAGCCACAGAAGGCGGTAGGCGGTCGCGAGGCCCGCTTCCTCACGAATCGGCTCGCTTGCGGCGACGGTAGTCGCGCTCAGATCGCGGTCAGGTGACGCGATGCCTACAACGTTTCGTGCACGATCTCGTAGCCATTAACATCGAGTCTCTTTCCGGCGTAGCGCAACGGTAGCGCAGGGGACTGTTAATCCCTTGGTTGGAGGTTCGAATCCTCCCGCCGGAGCTGACGACGAACTCACAAGAGACACTCTTGGTCGGGAGTAGACAGGTTCGCGCGATAGAACTAATGTTCTAGAGTGCTGGTTTGCAAGCAGTGCGGCGTGGAATTCCCGATCTACCCGGTGATCGACGGTCAACGAATAAACCTCCGGGGCCGGGCGAGGTGCCTCAATTGCCTGCCACTTCGTCGACTGCGCGGGCCAAGGAAGAAGGTCGCACGAATGCCAAAACAGAAGACCTGCCAGTCCTGTGGCCGTCGATTCCCGGCGAAAGCGGTTGTCGATGGCATCATGCGCGATCTTCACCGAAGGCGATTCTGTTTCAGCTGCTCGCCGTTTCGCGCCCACAACACGTCGCACCTTGCTCCTGGTTCCGATCCAAACGACCGGCGTGGAAAAGTGCGACTTCAGCGCCTTCAGTCTTGGTCGCGATACGGGCGCAAGCGACGCCGTCAACGGAAGCGTGACCTCGTATCGGCTGCGGGTGGTGCATGCGTCGAGTGCGGCTATGCACGCTCGATCGCGGCACTCGAGTTTCACCATCGCGATGCGGCGACCAAGCTGTTCGGAATCGCAAAATTCAATGGGTCCCAGATTCGGTTACTTGCCGAAGTCGCTAAATGCGACCTACTTTGCGCCAATTGTCACCGCAGGCGGCACGCGACTATTGATGCATCCACCAATTCGTCGGCACCACGCCGTCGCAAACTGAAGGCGCGGGCAGTCAGCGCGCTGGGCGGTCGATGCGAAGGCTGCACTCAAGGCTACGAGTCGGCCATCTTTGAGTTTCATCATCGCGACGGTGCGACCAAAGAGTTTGGGATTTCTGAGAACGGACTCATTCGTGGGTGGGAGGAAGTCGCGTCGGAATTGGCGAAGTGCGTGTTGCTGTGCGCAAATTGCCACCGCGAAGTGCACGCGGGTAGTCGTGACATCAACGTGCCGCTCGGGTTCTCAGAGCGCCCGGCCGTCTACCAAATCGCCGTGTAGCCGATCTCGTGTCACTATCCGCGAAGTGACTGACGGGCCCTTCTTCGAGGATTTCACGATCGGCGCGACGTTCCGCTCGTCGATCGGTCGCACGATCACCCAGGCCGACAACATCCAGTTCTCGCTGCTCACCAACAACGCGAACGAGATCCACTTCAACGCGCACTACGCGGCGCAGACCGAATTCAAACGCCCGCTCGTCAACAGCTTCCTCACGCTCGCCACGGTCGCGGGCATGATGGTCCCGGAGACGAGCCGCTGGGGGTTCGCACTCGGAGTGGGTGAGGTCACGCTCCCGAATCCGCTCTTCGAAGGCGACACGCTGTACGCCGACACCGAGGTGCTGGAGGCCCGCGCGTCGCGCTCGCGCCCGGGCTGGGGCATCGTCACCGTGCGACAGCGCGGCATCAAACAGGACGGGAGCATCGTGCTCATCGCGAAGCGCACGTTCATGGTCCCGACGCGCGCGAACGCGCCGAAGCCGCACTTCCCCGAGCCGCGCGAATAGCGTGGACTTCGCCAGGACCGACGAGCAGGAGTCGATCCGCTCAGCGGTGCGCTCGCTGTGCGCGCAGTTCCCGGATGACTACTGGCGCGAGCTGGACCGCGCGAGCGAGTACCCCGAGCGGTTCGTGCGCGCCCTCACCGACGCTGGCTGGCTCGCCGCGCTCATCCCGACCGAATATGGCGGCGCCGGGCTCGGCATCGCGGAAGCCGCGCTCATCATCGAAGAGATCAACGCCTCCGGCGGGAACGCCGCCGCGGCCCACGCGCAGATGTACACGATGGGCACGCTACTTCGACACGGGAGCGACGAGCAGAAGCGCCGCTACCTGCCGCGCCTGGCGAAGGGCGAGCTGCGCCTGCAGGCGTTCGGCGTCACCGAAGCCGAGGCGGGGTCGGACACGACGCGCATCAAGACGACGGCGACGAGGCGCGGTGACCGCTACGTCATAAAGGGAAAGAAGATCTTCATCTCGCGCGCGGAGCACTCGGACCTGCTCCTCCTGCTCGCCCGCACGACGCCGTACGAGGACGTCGATGACAAGACGCGCGGGCTCAGCGTGTTCATCGTCGACCTTCGCGCGGCCATCGCCAACGGGCGCATCGCGGTGCGTCCCATCGAGACGATGTTCAATCACCACACCACCGAGCTCTTCATCGACGACGTCGAGGTCCCCGCGACCGACCTGGTCGGCGAAGAGGGCGAGGGGTTCCGACACATCATCGACAGCTGGAATGCGGAGCGGATCCTCATCGCCTCCGAGTCGCTCGGGGACGGCCGCTGGTTCGTTGCGCGCGCCGTGGCCTACTCGTCCGAGCGCGTCGTATTCGGACGGCCGATCGGCGCGAATCAGGGCGTGCAGTTCCCGCTGGCTCAGGCTCACGCGCGCCTCGAGGCCGCGGCGCTCCTCCGCGACAAGGCAGCGTGGCTGTTCGACCAGAGCCGCAAATGCGGAGCGGAAGCGAATATGGCCAAGCTCCTCGCGTCGCAGTCGGCATGGGACGCCGCGAACGCGGCACTCGATGCCTACGGCGGCTACGGCTTCGCCCGGGAATACGACGTCGAGCGCAAGTTCCGCGAGACGCGTCTTCTGCTTACCGCTCCGATCGGCAACAACCTCGTGCTGGCGTATATCGGCCAGCACGTGCTCGGCATGCCGCGCTCGTACTGATGAACGGGCTTCCGCCGATGCGCTCGCTGATGTTCGTGCCCGCACATCGGGAACGAATGGTCGCGCGCGCTCTCGGGCTCGGGGAATTCGACGCGAGCGAGCTGGATGTCGCGATCCTCGACCTCGAGGACGGTGTGCCACCGGCGGCGAAGGATGACGCACGGCGCATCATCGCCGACGTGCTCGGGCGCGCGGCGCGGGGTGCCGGCGGCCCCGGCCGGTACGTCCGCATCCGGCGTGCGCTGAGCGACGACGGCGCCGGCGACCTGGACGCGGTCGTTCGTGCAGGCCTGGCGGGGATCATGGCGCCGAAGGTGCGCCGCCCGGACGAGGTCGAGTGGCTGGCCGAGCGCCTCGATGTCCTGGAGCGCGACGCGAAGGTCGCTCGCGCCACCTTGCGGATCATCCCGTCGATCGAAAGCGCCGCCGCGCTCCTTGAAGCGCCGCGCATCGCGCAGGCCTCGGAGCGCGTCGTCGGCCTCGCGTTCGGGTCGGAGGACTTCGCGCTGGATCTCGGACTTCCGACCAAGCGCGAGGGGGAGGCGGCGGACCTCGTCTACGCGCGCTCCGCGACGGTCGTGGCCGCCGTGTCCGCCGGAAAGCTCGCCTTCGATGGCATCTGGCCCGACATCAAGGATCCCGCGGGCCTGCGCGCCGATGCGCTGCGGGCGCGGCGCCTCGGCTTCGCCGGCAAGACGCTCATCCATCCGGATCAGGTCACGATCGTGAACGAGATCTTCAGCCCGACCACGGCGGAGGTCGAAGAGGCGAGGCGGGTCCTTCACGCGTTCGACGAAGCGCTCAAGCGCGGCGAGGGCGCGGTCGCGCTCGACGGCCAGATGCTCGATGCACCGGTCGTCGATCGCGCGCGGCGTGTCCTGCGCGCGGTCGAGCGAAACTCCTAGTCTGGTCCGCGCATGAGACTTCTCACCTTCGTGTCGGAGGACGGTCCACGCGCCGGCACCTTCGTGTCCGACGGCACGATCATGGCGATCCGCGCTCTCGTCCCCGGGGCGCCGATCGACATGCTGCGAGTCATCGAGCAGTTCGACGGGATCCGCGAGGACATCCGCGACGCGGCGACGCGAGCCCACGGGGGGATCGATCCGAGGCGCGCGAAGCTGCTCGCGCCGATCCCGGTGCCGCGGCGCAATGTGTTCTGCGTCGGCTGGAACTACTCGGAGCACTTCCAGGAGGGCGCGAACATGAGGGTCGCGCAGGGTACGCCCGGGCAGCAGGAGATCCCCGAGTATCCCGCCCTCTTCTCAAAGAATCCCGCGACGGTGACGGGACCGGACGCGACCGTGCTGTTCCCCGCGCCGCATTCGCAGCAGCTCGACTGGGAGGTCGAGCTCGCCGTGATCGTCGGGCGTCCAGGCCACGACATCGCGGAGGCGGACGCGATGCAGCACGTGTTCGGCTACACGTGCGCGAACGACGTGTCTGTGCGCGACGTGCAACGGCGGCACGGCGGGCAGTGGTTCAAAGGCAAGAACTTCGATACGCACCTGCCGATGGGGCCGTGGATCGTCACCGCCGACGAGCTCGACGCATCGGCGGTGCGCGTTCAGACGCGCGTGAATGGCACAACGAAACAGGATTCGAACACACGCTTCATGGTCTTCAAGATCCCTCGCCTGATCAGCGAGTTCTCGGCAGGGTGCCGACTCCTGGCGGGTGACATCATGATCACGGGAACACCGGAGGGTGTCGGCTTCGCGCGAAAGCCTCCCGAATTCCTCAAGCTTGGCGACGTCGTCGAAGTCGAGATCGAAGGAATAGGCGTGCTCCGGAATCGTGTTCAGGAGAGGGCGTAGATGGCTGGTCAGATGGTGAAATTCCCGGCGAACGGCGGCACCGCGGACGGCTACCTTGCGACACCTTCATCGGGCAAGGGACAGGGCGTCATCGTCATCCAGGAATGGTGGGGCCTCACCGATCAGATCAAGGGCGTCGCCGACATGTTCGCGCGCGAAGGTTTCGTTGCGCTCGCGCCGGACTTCTATCACGGCAAGGGCGCCAAGATCGGTGAGCCCGACAAGGCACAGAAGCTGATGATGGAGTTCTTCCAGGCGAACACCGCGGCGAAGGATGCGAAGGGCGCGGCCGAGTACCTCGCGAAGCAGCCTGCCGTGACGAGCAAGAAGGTCGGCGTGATCGGCTTCTGCATGGGCGGTTTCCTCGCGCTGCTCGTCGGGAGCGTCGCGCCGGACAAGGTCGCCGCGGTCGTCGACTGTTATGGGGTCGGGCAGCGCCTGCCGGACCTGAAGCCGCTCCGTGGGATCCCGGTTCTCGGCATCTTCGGTGGGAAGGACCATTCTGTGGCCGAGTTCGCCAACCTCGAGAAGGTCGCGAAGGAGAACGGCGTGCCGTTCACGAAGCACACGTACCCCGAGGCCGACCATGCGTTCCTCAACGAGCAGCGCAAGGATGTCCACCGACCCGACGACGCGAAGGATGCGTGGAGCAAGATCATGCCGTTCCTGAAGAGCAACGTGCGCTGATGAGCACCACGCTGTCGCCGATCACGAGCGTGAACCCCGCTACCGAGGAGGTCCTCGCGCGGTTCGATCCGTTCACGACCGAGGAGGTCGATCGCGCCATCGACGATGCGCAGGACGCCTTCATCGCCTGGCGCGAGCGATCCATCGCCGAGCGCGCGACAGCTATGCGGCGGCTCGCCGGCCTGCTTCGGGAGCGTGCCGATCGCTATGGCCGGCTCATCACCATCGAGATGGGGAAGCCCATCGCGGAGGCGAAGGCCGAGCTCGAGAAATGCGCCTGGGGCGCCGAGCATTACGCGGACAACGCCGCGCGCTATCTCGCCGACGAGGTCATCGAAACGAGCGCCCAGCGCAGCATCGTCGCCTTCGAACCGCTGGGCATCGTGCTCGCGGTCATGCCCTGGAATTTCCCGTTCTGGCAGGTGATCCGCTTCGCCGCGCCGGCGCTGATGGCCGGGAACGCCGCGGTGCTGAAGCACGCGTCGAACGTGCCGCAGTGCGCGCTCGCGGTCGAAGAGGTGATCCGCGACGCGGGCTTCCCCGAGGGGTTGCTGCGTACGGTGCTGGTCGCGGGCTCAGCGGTCGAGCCGGTCATCGCCGATCCCCGCATCCGCGCGGTCACGCTGACTGGAAGCTCCGACACCGGTTCGCGCATCGCCGCGCTCGCCGGGCGCGCGCTCAAGAAGTGCGTGCTCGAGCTCGGCGGCTCCGATCCGTACATCGTGCTGGCCGACGCCGATCTCGACGCGGCGGCGAAGGTCGGCGCCCGCGCGCGCAACCAGAACAACGGGCAGTCGTGCATCGCAGCCAAGCGCTTCATCGCGGTCGAGTCCGTCGCGCGCGACTTCGAGCGGCGCTTCGCCGCCGAGGTCGCGGCGCTTAGGGTCGGCGACCCGCTCGACCCCAAGACGCAGATCGGTCCGCTCGCGCGCGCGGACCTGCGTGAACAGCTCGAGCTCCAGGTGACTGAATCGGTGCGCATGGGCGCGCGCGTTCTCACCGGTGGCGAGCGCGGCACGGGCAAGGGCTGGTTTTACCAGCCGACCGTCCTTGCGGATGTCACCGAGGGCATGCCGGTGTTCAAAGAGGAGACCTTCGGGCCGGTCGCGGCGGTGCTCCGCGTCTGCGACGCTGACGAGGCTGTGCGCGTCGCGAACGATTCTGCCTACGGGCTCGGCGCGAGCGTCTGGACGCGCGATCTCGCGCGCGGCGAAGCGGTCGCGCGGAAGATCGAGTCCGGATCCGTCTTCGTGAACGGCATGGTCGCTTCGGACCCGCGGCTCCCGTTCGGCGGCATCAAGCGCAGCGGCTACGGCCGCGAGCTCTCGTCGTACGGGATCAAGGAATTCGTGAACATCCAAACGATCTGGATCGGCGCGGGAACGCAGAAGCCGACCGGGCCGCAGTCGGAATAAGTCTCAGACGTTCGGAACTCCGGGCAAATGTTCACGGAAGTGACCCTCCAGGAGCGCCAGGCTGTCGTCGAGGTCCAGTGATCCATCCATACGCTCGCAGCGCAGGCCCAGCTCGGCGCACGACGAGACGATGCGCGCGTCGAGCAGCACGTCGCGCGCGCTTACCTTCGTGAGCGCGCGTTCGCGCTCGACGATGCCCGGGAAGCGATCGAGTTGACCGCTGCCCCAGCGGCGCGATGCAACGATCGCGCGCCGCTCCGGCGTGGGCACGAGAAAGATCGCCTGCCGTGCCGAGTTGAGTAGAGGCGCCACGCACCAGGGAAACGCTCCGGGCCCCTCCGCGACGATCGTGCGCGAGCGAGGCAGCGCAAGCAGGTCCTCGACGACGAGAGCGAATCCGTCTTGCCATATCGCGATCGAGCGCTCGAGGAGTTCGTCCGCGCTCGGGACGGCCCACCGCTCGTCCATCGAAAGGCGCTGGAACGCCTCGACGGCGGTGCCGGGACGGCCCGCATGCTCGCGCACGGCGTGCCAGTCGAGGTCGTAGATCTTCAGATCCCACTTCCCGGCGAGAAGGCGCGACAACGTCGTCTTTCCCGCTTGAGGACCTCCACCGATCCAGAGCACGTGAGCCAACCGCGCGCGCAGATCGTCCACCGGCCGCGCATGATGCGCACGAAGGTGCGCGAAAGAACAGTCTTCCCGGCGCGTCCCGGGCGGCGCACAATGATGGGGTCCCCATGGTGAACGCCGCGCAGCTGCTCGTTCGCTGCCTCGAGAACGAGGGCGTGCGCTACGTATTCGGGATCCCGGGCGAGGAGACGCTGGACCTCAACGCGGCGCTCGAGGACAGCGACAAGATCCAGTTCGTGCTCACGCGACACGAGCAGGCCGCCGCCTTCATGGCCGACGTGTACGGACGGCTCTCGTCTTACCCCGGCGTGTGCCTGGCCACGCTCGGACCCGGCGCGACGAACCTCCTCACCGGCGTCGCCGATGCGCAGCTCGACCGCGCGCCGCTCGTTGCCATCACCGGACAGGCGGGCCTCGAGCGCGTGCACCTGGAGTCGCATCAGTACATCGACGTCGTCCAGATGTTCGCTCCGGTCACGAAGTGGAGCACTCGCGTCTCAGTGCCGGAATCGGTTCCCGAGGTCGTGCGCAAGGCGTTCCGGCTCGCGCGCATCGAGAAGCCGGGGGCGACGCACATCGAGCTCCCCGAGGACGTGGCGAAAGAGGAGGTGCGATCCGCGCCGCTGGAGGTGCGGCGGACGTCGTACCCAAAGGCGCAGCAGGAGGCGCTGGATCGGGCGGCGGAGATCATCAACGCGGCGAAGGCGCCTGTGATCCTCGCTGGCAACGGGGTCACGCGTCGCCAGGCCGTCGGCAATCCCACCGTCGACGCGCTACGACGCTTCGTCCAGCGGAGTCGCATCTGGGCGACTCACACGTACATGGCGAAAGGGGTCCTCGATCCCCTCGGACAGTATTCGCTGCCGCCGGTCGGTCTCCAGCGGCCGGGCGCCGACCTCGCGAACCTCAAGATGCTCGCCGATGCGGATGTCGTGATCGCGGTCGGCTACGACCTCGTCGAATGGGCGCCGGTCCTGTGGAACCCGAAGCGCGACAAGATGGTCGTGCACGTCGACAGCACCGCGGCCGAGCTGGATGGGCACTACCAACCGTCGATCGAGGTCATCGGCGAGCTCGACGAATCGCTGAATGCGCTGAGCTCGATGGTGCGCGCGCGACCGGCCGAAACCCTCTCCACGCGGCGCGCCCCGTCGCTCGTCGGGACGGGGTCCCCCGCTGCGCGGGGTCTCTCGGCCGGTCGCGCGCTTCCGCCCGATCTCGTCGTCGCTGATCTCCGCGATGCTCTTGGTCCGGACGACATCGTCGTGAGCGACGTGGGCGCGCACAAGGTCTGGCTCGCACGCTTGTTCCCGACGGAGCGTCCGAACACCGTCGTCATCTCCAACGGCCTCGCGTCGATGGGCATCGCGCTGCCTGGCGCGATCGCGGCGAAGCTCGTCCATCCCGAACGAAAGGTCGTTGCGTTCAGTGGTGACGGCGGGTTCTTGATGAACGTGCAGGAGCTCGAGACGGCCAAACGCCTCGGGACGGCGATCGTCGTTGTCGTTCTCGTCGATGAGCGTCTCGGGGTGATCGAGGTCAACGAGAAGCGGCAATTCAAGCGCACCTTCGCGACGCAGTTCGGCAACCCCGATTTCGTGAAGCTCGCGGAGGCGTTCGGCATCGCCGGGTACGCGGTGGAGAGCGGGAAGGATCTCCTACCGATGCTCCGTCACGCGCTCGATCTCGGCGGCCCAGCGCTGCTCGCGGTGCCCTGGGATCACGAAAAAAATGCGCAGATCGCGGACGCGATGACATACGGCAGGCAGCCGGTAACGCCGGGCTGACCGACTTGCCCCGCGGCGTAGCCTGAGCGACGCAATGGACCTGATGACCGTCGCGCGGAGCCTGTCGGACTGCCTGCCGGTGAACGAGCTCACCGATGCGCAGCTCCAGGAGCTGCTCGCGCAGGCGAAGCTGCGGCGTTTCGAGCGGGATGAGGTCATCTACCACCGCGGCGACCCAGCGCGCGATCTCCACATCGTTGTCGAGGGCATGGTCAAGCACGTGCGCGAAGACATCGAAGGCCGCGAGGTGCTGCTGTGGGTGCTGGAGCGCGGAGGCGTGCTCGGCCAGCAGGCGATCTTCGGGCGAAGCCGGCCGACGACCGTCATCGCGACGACCGATGTGGTGACGATCCAGCTGCTCGGCGAGACCTGCGCGCGCATGCTCGAACGGAACCCGCGGATCCTGTACCGGGCCTTCGAGATGTTCGAGGCACGCCTCGAGAAGCTCACGCAAGCACTCGAAGACGTGATGCTCCTCGACGTTCCGAGCCGCCTCGCGAAATACATACTCGACTCGGGCGACGGGCAGCCGGACCCCCACGCGCTCACGCTCACGCAGGACGAGCTCGCCGCTGCTGTGGGCTCGACGCGCGTGACGATCAACAAAGTGCTCGCCGATTTCGAGCACCGCGGGTTGATCCGCGTCGCTCGGCGCCACATCGACGTGCTGGCGCCCGATCGGCTGCGCAAGGAGATCCACGGCTAGAGGCTCTTGCCGGTCTTGATCGGCTGAGCGGGGTCACACATCCGATATCGGCCGCCGAGCGTATAGTCCGATGGGGAAACAATCGATTTCCGCCGGGGGTGAACGGTTGGCGGCTAGGCGGGTCACGATCACTGACGTCGCGCGGGCTGCGAACGTCCACGCCTCGACGGTTTCGCGAGTCCTCAACGGGCGAGCCGAGCTGAGCCTGCTCCCTGAGACGCGAGAGCGTGTCATCGCCGCCGCCACGCGTCTCGGCTACCGTCCGTCCGCGCTGGCCCGCGGCCTACGGCTTCGGCGGACGTTCACCCTTGGCATGCTCGTGCCCGACATCACCAACCCCGTCTTCCCACCGATCATCAAGGGCGTCGAGGGCGCGGCCCACGCTCGCGGCTATCACCTGATCCTCTGCAACACCGACGATTCCTTCGAGCGCGAAGCCAGCTACCTGCGGGTCCTGCGCGAGTGGCGCGTGGACGGGATGCTCATCGCCTCCAGCTCGACGGCAGACTCGACGCTCGGCGAGCTGCGTCGCGAGAAGTTCCCCTTCGTCCTCCTCAACAGCGCGTCGCGCGCGAGCGACGACCTGGCGGTCGCTCCCGACAACCGCCAGGGCGTAACGGCCGCGCTCGAGCACCTGATCCAGCTCGGCCACCGCCGCATCGGACTCATCGCCGCACCGCAGACCACGATGACGGGCCAGGAGCGACTGCTCGCGGCGCGCGCCACGCTGCGACGTCACCGCCTCGCGCAGGAGGACGCGCTCGTCTCGGTCGCGGATTCGTTCTCGGAGGCGTCGGGCTATCGCGCCACGCGGCGCCTGCTGCTGGATGGTGAGCCGCCGACGGCGATCTTCGGCGCGAACGATCTCATCGCGCTGGGCGCGATCCGCCTCGCGCGAGAGATCGGGCTGAACGTCCCGCGCGATCTGTCGGTCGTCGGTTTCAACGACATCCCGCAGTCCGAGCTGTTCGACCCGCCGCTGACGACCGTCCACATACCTCAGGAGGAGATGGGAGTGCTCGCCGCCGCGCTCCTCATCGATCACCTGGAGGGAAGGCACATCGACCGAAGGCAGGTCGTGCTCCAGACGCAGCTCGAGGTCCGCGGCTCGACCGCGACGCCGGCCGCGGCCTCGACGGCCGCGATGAGGACCGCCTAGGCGCCGCGGCCCGGCAAGCCCACGCTGCGACGCCAATGCTGGCGCCCGAGCTCGAAACCGATCGCGCAGCCGAGGTCGACCAGCTCCGGCTCGCTGAACAGCGAATGCAATCGCGACCAGAGCGCGTCGTCGGCCTTCGCGCTGTCGACGGCGATCGCGTACGCCCACTCCAGCGCTGCGCGCTCGCGTCCCGCGAATCGCTCCGGGTCGCGGACGTCAGCGTCATCAGCGAGGAAGCGGAAGCACAGCTCCTTCAGCGATTGATCGGCGACTCCGGATCGCAGGACGCTCGTTTCGATCTCCGCCCACGCCTCGCGGGCCGCGGGCTGAAGCGCGCGGATCTCGTCACCGGTGCGGCCCGCGAGGCGCGCCATCAGCGCGCCGTCCCCGCGGCGAGACCAGCACCTGGCTCGCCGGGCAGCTCGTTGTGGCCGACATGCCATGTCTTGATCACGCGCTGCTGTCCGAAGGTCACGGCGACGAACGATCCCAGCTCGACGATCTGCGCGTCGCTGAAGTGCTCGCGCAGCTTCTGCCACACCGCGTCGTCGGCGCCCTCGGGATCCCAGACGAGCATGCTCGTGTAGAGCAGCGCGGCCTTCTGCCGCGGCGTGAAACGCACCGACGTCTCGAACTTCAGCAGATCGGCGTAGTCAACCTCGGTGAGGCCCTGGTCCCTCCCACGGAGGGAGCGCTGCGAGCCTCAGTATTCGCACTCGATCGTCTTCGAAACGTAGACCCGGCAGAGCTCCTTGAGCGAGTGCTCGAGGACGCCCTGCCGGAAGATGCGCTCCCACGCGCGCGAGAACGCCTTCGCCACGGCGGGCACGTGCGAGCGGATGGCCTGCGTCTCGGGGCGTGGCGTGCCGTAGCGGCGAGCAAGCTCGAGGTATTCGCGCAGCTCGGCGTCGTCCGGGTCGGTCACATAGCTGATGCGTGCCACGGGCCCATTGTGCCTTTCAGGATGTAGAGCCCACCGCGTACTCGATCCGTCACGAAGATGGTTCCTTCGCCATCGACGAGCACGTCGTTGAACTGGATCGTCGGCTGGCCGGCGGGCGCTTCGGGAACGAAGGATGCGATCTCGCGTGGCGCGCGCGGATCGGCTGTGTCGTAGACGCGCAGCCCGGCGTTGAAGTAGGTCACGAAGACGATCCGGTCGCTCTGGAACGTCCCCGGCCGGTTCTCATGGAGGTTGTGCGGGCCGAAGCGCAACCCTCGGGAGCAATAGTCGCCCTCCGGCACCGGGAAGCGCGACACCTCACGCGGATGGTCCTCGTCGGATATGTCGACGAGATGCACGTTCTTCGGCGCGCCCTCGCAGTTCGGCTCGATCGCCTCGTCTGTCACGGCGAGGAGCTTGCGCGTGCCGAGCGGCAGCGCGGTGTGGGTGTGCGCGTGGCCGCCCTCGGGCCATGCGAGCGATGAGATGAGATCGAGCGATCCGTCCGGGCGGACCGCATAGGCGACGACGCCTCGATCGAAGTACCCGCCGTACGCACGGTCGCCCTGAACGATGACGTGATGCGCGCCAACTTCGTTGTCGTCGGGCAGCGTCTCGCCGTCGCGCTCCGCCTGGCCTGGCCACCACCAGCGCGACGCGAGTGTCGGTTTCGTTGGGTCGGCCAGGTCGACGACGATGAGGAAGCGGTTGCGGATGCCGTTCTCGCGCGCCGATGCGTATGCGTATCTGCCGCCCGTCCACCAGATGCGATGCACGCCGAGCCCGTCGATCGCGAGGAACCCGATGCGCCTCGGCTCCGTCGCCTTCGAGACGTCATAGACGAGGAGCCCGCTGCTTGCGGGAACGCCAACGCGGTACGGGTACTGCTCGTGGTTCGCGAGCAGCAGGTCGCCCGCGAGCTGCACCTTGTGCGAATGCGTCCCGCTCGGGACGGGGAGCTGCCGAACGACGCGCGGACGGCCAGGGTCGGAGATGTCGACGACGCTCGTGCCCACGCCGAAGTCGCCCATGTGGCCCACGTAGAGCACGTCGCCCTTTCGCATGATCTGCATGCCGTCGCCCTTGCCGTCGAGATCGGTGTGGCCCACGAGCGCGAGGCCGCGCGCCTCGAGCGCGCGTGGTGGAGCACTCACGGCCTGGATTGTGTTCGGTTTGACGGCGCCCAGCCGCGCCGGTAGCCTGCGGCCTGCCGACCGCAAACGTTTTCCGTGGGGAGGACTCGGACACGGCCGCACGACGCTCCATTCACGATGTCGCGCGCCTCGCCGGGGTGCATCCTTCGACCGTTTCGCGTGCGCTGCACCGCGCCGATCTGCCACTGCGTGCCGAGACGCGGCGCAAGGTGCTGGCCGCGGTGGAGCGCCTCGAGTACCGACCGTCGGCCATCGCGCGCGGCCTCCGGCTCCAGCGCACGCACGCGCTCGGCATGCTCGTGCCGGACATAACGAATCCCTTCTTCCCGCCGATCATCCGCGGCGCCGAGGAGGCCGCGCGCGAGCACGGCTACGAGCTCGTCTTGTGCAATACCGACGACTCCCCGGAGCGCGAGACCGCGTCGCTTCGGATGCTCCGCGAGCATCAGGCTGACGGCCTCCTCATGGCGACGAGCCGCATGGCCGACGCGACCGTCGCCGCGCTCCGCCGCGAGCGCTTCCCGTTCGTCCTCGTGAACCGCGGCTCGCGCATCCCGGCGGACCTTTCCGTGGAGGTCGACAACGCGCGCGCCGCCGAGGCCGTGATCGCGCACCTGACGAGCCTCGGCCACCGGAGGATCGCGCACATCGCGGGACCGCTGAGCACGACCACCGGCGCGGAGCGCGCGGGGGGCTACCGCGAAGCGATGAAGGCGCGCGGGCTGCCGACGGACTCCTCGCTGCTCGCGGAGGCCGATGCCTATTCCGAGCCGTCGGGCTATGAAGCGGCATCGCGCCTCCTGCGCGTGTCGCCGACCGCGATCTTCGCCGCGAACGACCTCCTCGTCATCGGCGCACTCCGTGCCGCACGCGACGCGGGGTTGCGCATCCCGCAGGACATCTCGCTCGTCGGCGTCAACGACATCCCGCTCGTCGGGCTGATCGACCCGCCACTCACGACCGTCCGTGTGCCGCAGTGGGATATGGGCCAGATCGCCGCCGGCATGCTCATCGCGGTGCTTGAGAACAAGCCGGTCGCGCGCCGGCACGTCGTGCTCGATACCACGCTCGTGATCCGTGGGTCGACTTCCGTGCCGTCCGGCGCTCGGGAGAGCACAGCGTGAGCGCGCAGACCGCGCGGATCTCGGTGGAGCGCGCGACGAAGCGATTCAGCTCGGGCGGCCTCACCGTCTTCGACGGACTCGACCTCGCCGTGCGCGACAAGGAGGCCCTCTGCATCCTCGGTCCCTCGGGCTGTGGCAAGACCACGCTCCTACGGAGCATGCACGGCCTCATCCCGCTCGACGGTGGCCGCATCCTGATCGATGACGCCGTGGTGAGCGCGCCGCGCCGGAACGTCGCGATGGTGTTCCAGCATTTCGGGCTCATGCCCTGGAAGCGCGTGCGCGAGAACGTGGCGTACGGGCTCGAGCTCGCCGGCCTGCCGAAGGCGACCATCGACGAACGGGTCGAGCGCAACATCGAGATGGTCGGGCTGCGCGGCTTCGAGAGGTCGTACCCGAACCAGCTCTCGGGCGGGATGCAGCAGCGCGCGGGCCTTGCACGCGCGCTCGCGCTCGAACCGGACATCCTCCTCATGGACGAGCCCTTCGGCTCGCTCGACGCCCTCACGCGCGAGATCCTGCAGGACGAGCTGCTGCGCATCTACCAACTCGCGCCGCGGACGATGGTCTTCATCACGCACTCCATCGAAGAGGCGATCGCGATGGGCGATCGCATCCTGGTCCTGTCCTCGCGGCCCGCGCGCGTTCGGGAGCTCCTGCAGGTCGACATCCCGCGGCCGCGCACCGTCGAGAGCGTCATCGCGCACCCTCGCTTCGTGCCGCTCCGCGACCACTGCTGGCGCCTCCTTCGAGAGCGGGCGGCATGACCTTCCATCAGGTCGGGGTCGAGGTCGAGGAGCAGCGCACATCAGTTGCGCGTGCCAGCCGCTGGCGCCGGCTGCGTCCTGGGGATTGGGCGGTGCGTCTTGGCGCGATCGCGGTGATCCTCGGGGTTTGGGAGTTCTACGGGCCGACGCTCAACAAGCTCATCCTGCGTCCGCCGTCGGACATCTTCCGCGCGTTCTTCGAGCTGGTCGCGAACGGCGAGCTCGCGGAGGCGATGGGGCAGAGCTTTCGTGAGCTGTTCGGCGGCCTGGCGGTGGCCTTGGTGCTCGGGCTCGTCCTCGGCATCGCGTCGGGCCGCTGGCGCTTCGTCTACAACGCCATCGATCCGCTCGTGTCGGCGCTTTACTCCGTACCGGCCGTCGCGCTCGTGCCGCTCATCGCGGTCGCGTTCAAGTCGATCGGCGACCCGCCTCGCATCGCAACGGTCGCGCTCTTCGCGATCTTCCCGATCCTCATCAATACGCAGCAGGGCGTGCGCAACGTAGACCGCGAGCTGCTTGAGGTGGCGCGTTCGTTCAACACCAGCGAGCGACGTTTGTGGACCGACGTGATCATCCCTTCCGCGACGCCGTACGTGCTGGCAGGGGTCCGGCTCGCGATCGGCCGCGGACTGATCGGCATGATCGTCGCCGAGTTCTTCATCGGCCTCGTCGGGCTTGGCTATCTGATCATCTCGTACGAGAACGTCTTCCGCATCGATCGCATGTTCGTGCCGGTCATCGTCGTCGCGGCGATGGGCGTTCTGATGATGGGTTTCGTGCAGTGGCTCGAGGGTCGCATCGCACCGTGGTTGAGGAAAGAGCAATGAAAGGGAGGTCGAAGATGCTCGCGCGTGCCTTTGGGGCGATCGGTCTTGGTCTGGTGACAGTGCTCACCGCCTGCGGGGGTGGAGGTGGTGGGACCGGCGGCGCAGCGACCGCAAGCACAGCGGCGACAGCCGCGGCAGCGACGGCGACGGCGGCACCGAGAGCTACGTGCGCCGCGAAGAAGATCACCATCGCGGTGCCCGTCACGCCGCCGAACGTCGTCCATCTCACTCCGTACGTCGCGGACGCGTTCGGGTACTTCAAGGACGAGAACCTTACGGTCGAGCTCGTGCGTTTCGACGGCGGCGTGGGTTCGCTTCGCGCGTCGGCCTCGGGCGCCATCGACCTCGCGGGCTCGTCAGCTGAGCCGGTGGTCGACGCGATCGCCAACGGCGCCGACGTGAAGATCATCTACACCTACGCGCCCAACGTGGACGTGTCCTTTGCCGTTGGCCCGGGAATCAAGACGATGGCCGACCTCAAGGGTAAGAAGATGGGCGTCCAGGAGCCGGGCGGCTTCGCGGACGTCATGACGCGCATCGTGCTGAAGAAGGCGGGCATCGATGCGAAGGACGTCACCTTCGTGACGACGACGACCGCCGGCCGGGTGCAGGCGCTGGCGACGGGCACCACGGACACGGCGGTGCTGCACATCGACCAGGTGAAGACCGTGCAGAAGCAGACACCGACGATCACCGTGCTCGCGAACATGTGGGAGATCCTCACGGACTACCAGTACTCGGTCTACCTCGTTCCGACGCAGGTGCTCAAGGACGACGCCGCCACGCCGGAGTGCATCATCCGCGCGCTCATGAAGGCGAATCGAGCGATGTACGACCCGGCCAACCGCCAGAAGGTCATCGACATCGGCGTGACCCAGACCAAGGAGGCCGCCGACGTGGTGGCGGAGACCTTCGACCTGCTCGTGAAGGCGAGGGCCTGGCCGCAGAACGAGGGCCTGCTGAAGGCGAACATCGAAGGCACGATCAAGAGTGAGAAGGACTTCGGCAAGATCACGAAAGACCTGAAGTTCGAGGACGTCACTGACCTGGCCATCGTCAAGAAGGTCGTGGATCAGCTCGGACGCGTGGCGAACTTCCCGTACTGAGGAACCGCAGAGATGAAGCTCGTCGACCTGACCCAGCCGTGGGGCGATCGGATGCCGACATGGCCGCAGTTCGAGGCGATCCAGGTGACGGACATCACGACGCACCATCGCGACGGCAAGAGCACCGTGCTCGTGCGTACGAACATGCACACCGGCACGCACATCGACGCGCCGATCCATTACTGGCCGACGGGCAAGCATCTGGGCGAGATCCCCATCGGTGACCTCTATGGGACAGGCTTGGTGATCGACCTGCGACCGATCACCAAGCCCTGGTCCTACTACTCGCTGAAGGACGTTCTCGCGTGCGTCCCGAAAGGGGAGCAGATCCGCGAGGGAGACGTCGTCATCCTCTACACCGGGTGGGACCGCTACAACTGGACCAAGCCGACCCGCGACGACGTCGCGTACTTCGATCGGCACCCCGGCCCGCAGCCTGAGGTCTGTGACTACCTGGTCGAGAAGAAGATCCGCTGGTTCGGTGGCGACCTCGCGTCGATGGATCACTCACTGCACGTCCGCGTGCGCTACTTCCGTCCGGATCTCGTCAAGGAATACGAGGCGCAGACCGGCAAACCCATCGACGAGACGCTGCCGATGAAGGATTTCGAGCACGTCCACTACCACATGGCGAAGGCGAACATCCCGATGCTGGAGAACCTCGGTGGCGAGCTCGCCGAAGTGGCTGGCAAGCGCGTCGACATCGGCGCTTTCCCGTGGCGGTGGGTCGGCGGCGAAGGCTGCATCTGCCGCGTCGTGGCGTTCCAGCCATGAGCGCGGTCGGAACGACGAGCCCCCCGAAGACCGCGACGATGCAGGCGCTCGTCCTCACCGCCCCGCACGAGTTCGAGATCCGGGATGAGGTTGCGATCCCGCGCCCGGGATCGAACGAGGTGCTCGCGCGCGTGCGCGCGATCGCCATCTGCGGCACCGATGCCGAGATCGTCGATGGCACCTTCAAGGGACGCTGGCCACGCGCGTATCCATTCATCCCGGGCCACGAGTGGTCCGGAGAGGTCGTTGAGGCGGGCGAGATCGCGATGGGCTACGGATTCGTACCCGGGACACGCGTCGCGGGCACGAGCCACTCCGGCTGCGGCTACTGCCGGATGTGCCGCACCGGTCGCTACAACCTGTGCTTCAACTACGGCCGGGAGGATCTCGGTCATCGGCAATATGGCCACTACACGCAGGGCGCGTACGCGACCTACGTCGTTCACACCATCAAGAGCGTCTTCCCGATCCCCGATTCGATGCCCTTCGACGTCGCTGCGCTCTGCGACACGGCGTCGATCGCGCTGCACTCGGTGAAGCGGCCGGGCATCAATCCGGGCGACATCTACATCGCGGTCGGCTCAGGGGGCATGGGGATCCTCACCGCCATGTGTGCACGGGCGCTCGGTGCCGCCCGCTGCATCGTCGTGGGCGGCGGGAAGCGCCTGGGTCGCGCGAAGGAGCTCGGCTTCGAGACGGTCGACTACCACGACGGCGATCCGGTCGCGCGGGTGCGTGAGATGACGGGCGGCATCGGTGCCGACGTCGCGGCGGACTCGGCGGGGACCAAGGACTCCGTGGGACAGGCGATCCGCATGGTCCGCAAGGGCGGGCGCGTCGCGTTCACGGGGATCCCGAAGGAGGCCTCCTCGATCGATTTCCAGAAGATCGTGCTGGAGGAGATCGACCTCTACGGAGTCCGCGCCAATCGCAACACGATGGAAGAGGTCATCCCGCTGATGGCGGACGGTCGCATACCCGCCGGGAAGCTGATCACGCACCACTTCCCGCTAAGTGGGTTCCGCGAGGCGCTGCGCACGTTCAACGAACGCGTCGACGGCGCGCTCAAGGTGATCGTCGAACCGTGAGCCTCCCGCCGCGCATGCGCGCCGTGATCTTCGAGCGCCCGGGGGCGTTCGTTGTCGGCGATGTCGCCACACCGCGGCCGGCGCGCGGTGAGGCTCTGGTCCGGGTCCGCTCGTCGATGGTGTGCGCCACCGATCAGAAGATCCTCGCCGGCAGATTCCCAGCGACGCGCTTTCCGCATGTGCCCGGACACGAGTTCAGCGGCGAGGTCGTCGCGACGGGTGAAGGTGTGACCACCGCCCCGGGAGCCCGCGTCGGGGTCGAAGTGCATGTCGGGTGCGGGACGTGCGATCGCTGCCGCGAAGGCATGTACACGCTGTGCCTCAACTACGGCAAACGCGACACCGGACACGCGCACATCGGCTTCACGACCGGCGGTGGCCTGGCTGAGTACGCCGCGGTTCCGGTCGCGGCTCTGCACGCACTGCCCGACGGCATGTCGTTCGACGACGGCGCGTGGACGGACAACCTCGGCATCGCGCTCTGGGCGCTCGAGCGCGGCCGCCTCGCCGCGGGCGAGCGCGTCGTCGTCTTCGGGCCCGGCGCGATCGGTCTCTGCGCGGCGCAGCTCGCGCGCGCACTGGGTGCGGGAGCCGTTCAACTGGTCGGGCGCGGCGAGCGGCTCGGGCGGGTGAGCGATCTCGTCGACGCGGTGGTCGACGTGGCGGACGTCGAAAGCCTGAGGGGGAGCGCGGACCTGGTCGTGGAGTTCGCGGGGACCGCCGACGCCGCGCGCGCCGCGATCCTCACCGCGCGCCGCGGCGGCCGCGTGGTCCTCGGGGGATCGACCGGCGTCGGCACCGAGCTCTCGGGCGTCGATCTCTCGACGATCGTCCGCGGCAACATCGACGTGCTCGGCTCGCTCGCGAATCCGAAGGGTGTATCGGGCCGCGCGCTCACGCTCCTTGCCCGCGGCCAGGTGGACGTGAAGCGGCTGGTCACCCATCACTTCCCGCTCGAGCGCTTCAGTGATGCGTGGACGACGTTCACCGAGCGCAGAGATGGCGCGATCCGCGTGATGCTGCATCCGGTGGAGGGCGACTGATGGAGAGACCGACCGCGCTCGATCTCTATCGCGTGATGCGACGCATCCGCGACTTCGAGGAGCGAGCCACCGTGCTATTCGGCGAGGGCAAGCTCTGGGGCACGATCCACTCGTACGCCGGCGAGGAAGGCATCGCCGCCGGCGTGTGCGCGCACCTGCGCGACGACGACTGGATCACCAGCACGCACCGCGGACACGGACACTGCATCGCGAAGGGCGCCGACCTGGGCCGCATGTACGCGGAGCTGCTCGGACGCGAGACCGGGTACTGCCGCGGGCGCGGCGGGTCGATGCACATCGCCGATACCTCGAAGGGGAATCTCGGTGCGAACGGCATCGTCGGCGGTGGCATCCCCATCGCGACGGGCGCCGCACTGACGGCGAAGCAGCTCGGCACCGATCAAGTCGCGGTGTCGTTCTTCGGCGACGGCGCCGCCAATCAGGGCGCGTTCCATGAATCCGCGAACCTGGCCTCCATCTGGAAGCTGCCGGTGATCTACGTCTGTGAGAACAACCAATATGCGGAGAGCCTTCCGGTGAAGAACGCATTCGCGATCGACGACATCAGTAGCCGCGCCGGCGGCTACGGCATGCCCGGGGTCCGCGTGAACGGCCGCGACGTGCGCGCGGTCTATGACGCAGCGGGTGAGCTGATCGCGCGGGCGCGCCGCGGAGAAGGTCCGGCCTTCCTCGTCGCGGACACCTACCGACACGAAGGGCACTACTACGGCGACCCGCGGAAGTACCAGTCAAAGGACGAGATCGAAGGGTGGAAGACGCGCTTCGATCCGCTCGTCGACACGCGCGCCTGGATCACCGAAGCGAAGCTCGCGACGGCGGCGGAGCTCGACGCCATCGATGCCGAGGTGATCGAGGAAGCGAAGCGCGCGGTGGCCTGGGCCGAGGCGGGCCCGCCTGCGTCCCCGATCTCGCTGCCGGGGGACGTATATGCAAGCTACTGAGGCCCATCCGCAGATGACGGGGGCGACGCGCGAGATGTTCTACAACGAGGCGCTCGGTGAGGCGCTCCGCCTCGAGATGGAGCGCGACGAGCGCGTGATCGTGCTGGGCGAGGACATCGCCGAGCACGGCGGCGCCTTCCAGGTGACGGCGGGGCTGCTCGACAAATTCGGACCCACCCGCATCCGCCAAACGCCGATCAGCGAGCTCGGGATCGTCGGCGCCGCGGTCGGCGCCGCGCTCACGGGCCTGCGGCCGGTGGTCGAGCTCATGTACGTCGACTTCTCGGGACTCGCGATGGACCAGCTCGTGAACCAGGCGGCGCAGAACCGGTTCATGTTCGGCGGCCAGGCGCGGGTGCCGATGGTCATGCGCACGCAGGGCGGATCGGGCCGCGGGAACGCGGCGCAGCACTCGAAGTCGCTCGAAGCGTGGTTCACACATGTCGCCGGCCTCAAGGTGGTGATGCCGTCGACACCGGCGGACGCGAAGGGCCTTCTCACGTCCGCGATCCGCGACGACGACCCGGTGATCTTTCTCGAGCACAAGCTCCTGTACCGCACGAAAGGCCAGGTGCCTTCCGGCGAGTACCTCGTGCCGCTTGGCAAGGCCGACGTCAAACGCGCCGGGACCGATCTCACGATCGTGACGTGGTCACGCGAGGTGCTCTTCTCGCTCGAGGCGGCCGGCAAGCTCGCGGCCGATGGGATCGAGGCGGAGGTCATCGACCTGCGAAGCCTCGTTCCCCTCGATCGCGACGCGGTCCTCGCTTCGGTCCGGAGGACGCACCGGCTGCTCGTGGTCCACGAGGCGATCAAACGGGGTGGGTACGGTGGCGAGATCGCCGCGATCGTCGCCGAGGAGGCCTTCGACGACCTTGACGCGCCACCGCGGCGACTCGCGGGCCTCGAAACTCCCATCCCGTACGCGCAGCATCTCGAGAAGACCGTCGTACCTCAGGTCGACGACATCGTCCGCGTCGCCAAAGAGCTCGTGGCGTGACGGCCGCGACGATCCGCGCATGAGCGTCACGAACGTCATCCTCCCCAAGCTCGGGCTGACCATGGACGAGGGGCGTCTCGTCGCGTGGCACAAGAAGGAGGGGGACCGCGTGGAGAAGGGCGAGGTGCTCTTCGAGGTCGAGACGGACAAAGCGAACATGGAGATCGAAGCGTCCACCTCGGGCATCGTGCGCCGCATCCTGTTGCCGGCGGACGCGAGCGCTCCAGTCGCGACCGTGATCGCCTTGATCGCGGACACGGCCGACGAGCCGTTGCCAGCTGACGCGCCGGCGGGTATTGCGGCGGAGTCTCCGCTCACTCGAAACGGCTCGCCCGCTCCTTCTAAGGACGTAACCCCACCGCCGACGCGGGCTCGACTCTCGCTCGCGGAGACTCCGCCGCCCCCCGCCGGCGCGTCGGTGGATGGCTCCGACCGTGTCCGCAGCTCACCGGCTGCCCGGAAGCGGGCGCAGGAGCTCGGCGTCGACATCAACGGGGTGCGTGGCACGGGCCCGGGTGGACGCGTCGGTCTCGAGGATGTGGAGGCAGCCGCTGCGTCCGTCTCGACGTCGTCGGCCTCGCCCTCCGCCGCGGTGGGTGAAAAGAGGGAGCCGATCTCGCGGATGCGGCGTGCCGTGGGGGAGGCCATGACGCGGAGCGTTCGCGACGCCCCGCAGTTCTCCATCGCGCGCGATGTGGACATGACGGCGGCCAACGCGAAGCGCAAGGCCGCGGGGGTCTCGTACACGGACGTGATCGTCGCGGCCGCGGCGACGGCGCTGCGCGCTCACCCACGGCTGCGCTCGCGCTTCGACGGCGACGCCGTCGTCGTGTCCGAAAAGATCGACGTCGGCCTCGCGGTCGCGCTCGAGGCCGGCCTCATCGTTCCCGTACTGCGCGACGCGGATCGCAAGGCGCTCGGGACGCTGCGCGACGAGCGCGAGGCGCTCGAGACCGCCGTGCGTTCGGGTCGCGCGCGCGCCGAGGCGTTCGGCGGCGCGGCGATCACCGTTTCGAATCTCGGCACGTTCGGTGTCGATCGCTTCACCGCGATCGTCAATCCACCGGAGGCGTCGATCCTGGCCGTCGGCCGGGTCGCGGATCGAGTGATCGCCGTGAACGGCGCCCCGGCGGTACGGCCGGTGGTCTCACTCACCCTCACCGTCGATCACCGCGTCGCCGACGGCGCCGACGCCGCGCGCTATCTCGCGGATGTCGCGAAAGGCCTGGAGACCTAGTGGCGACCGAGACCGCCGACCGCGTCCGTCTGGCGGCGGGCCACTGGAAGCCGCGATTCGTGGCGAATGGGATCGACGCGAACGACTTCGATCGCGTTCTGGCGGAGACGAGCGAGTGGCGCGACTGGGCGGCGAGCTGGAAGCGCGTCGGCGACGAGCATCGGGCGATCGCGGAGGAGGCCGACCGCGCGGGCCACACCGTTACCGCGACCGACGCGTACCAGCGCGCGGCGTGGTGCTACCACCTCGGCAAGTTCCTCTGGTTCGAGGACCGCACGCTGCATGACGAGCTGCGCGCGCTGACCGTCGCGACCTACGCGAAGGCGATGCCACGGATCGATCCTCCCGGGCGCCGCATCGAGGCGCCGTTCGAGGGCTCCGTCATCCCGGGCGTCCTGCGCCTCCCGCGAGGCGCGACGCGCGCGCCGCTCGCGATCCTCGTCCCGGGCCTCGACTCCGTGAAGGAAGAGCTCTACGCGATGGAGAACGACTTCCTGCGGCGCGGCCTCGCGACGCTCACGATCGACGGGCCGGGCCAGGGCGAGAACGCGCCACGGTTCCCGATCCGCGCCGACTGGTCGACCGTGATCGCGCCGCTGCTCGACCATCTCGCGTCGGCCGACCTGGGCATCGACCTGGGCCGCGTGGGTCTGATGGGCATCAGCATGGGTGGCATCTACGGGCCGCGGGCGGCCGCGAAAGAGAAGCGCCTTCGCGCGCTCGTCGCGCTCGCCGGGCCATACGACCTCTCCGAATGCTGGCCGCAGCTCAACCCGCTGACGAAGGGCGGCTACGTCTTCTACACGAAGTCGCGTGATGAGGCCGAGGCGTTCGAGAAGTCGAAGACGCTGTCACTACACGGCGTGCTCAAGGACGTGAGCTGCCCGCTCCTGGTGATCCACGGCGGCAAGGACCGGCTGTTCCCGCCGGAGCAGGCCGAGCGCATCGTGCGCGAGGCGCCGAACGCCACGCTGTTGCTGTACCCGGAGGGCAACCACGTCTGCAACAACATCCCGTACAAGTACCGGCCGGCGATGGCGGACTGGATGCGCGAGCACCTGCAGTGACCGAGTTCGACGTCGTCGTCGCCGGGGCCGGACACAACAGCCTCGTCACCGCGGCGTATCTCGCTCGCGCCGGGCTGCGCGTGCTGGTGCTCGAGCGCGCCGCGCGCATCGGCGGGGACACGTCGACGGAGGAGGTCACGCTCCCGGGTTATCGGCACGATCTCTGCGCGTCGGCGCACACGATCTTCCAGTCCAGTCCGATCGTCCGGAACGACGAGCTGCAGCTCGGTCGCTACGGTCTTCGGTATCTCTTTCCGGATCCGGTGGTCGTCATGCCGTTCGGCGACGGGCACGGGATCACGATGCATCGCGACCGCGCCGCGACGGCGCGCGAGATCGCACGGTACTCGGCGCGCGACGCGCGGGCCTACGAGCGGATGCTCGATGACTGGGATCAGGTCAAGGAATCACAGAACCGAGCGCGCTACAGCCCGGCGACGACACCGAGCATGGCCATTGCGGCGCTAGAGGCGACGCCGGCGGGCCTGGATGCGGTGCGCTGGCGGTACTCGAGCGCCCTCGACGTCGTGCGCGAGCGCTTCGAGAACGAGCGCGTCCGCACGTTCTTCCTGTGGCTCTCGCTGATGACGATGGCGCGGGTCGACGAGCCGGGCACCGGACTCCTCCCGCTCTCGATCGCGGCGGGACGGCAGGCGTTCTCGTGGACGACCGCCGAGGGCGGATCCGTCGCGCTGCCCGACGCGCTCGCGCGCATCGTTCTCGAGCACGGCGGGGCAGTGCGCACCGGCGCGGAGGTGACTCGGATCCTGATCGAGGACGGACGCGCCGTGGGAGTGCTCACGGCCGACGGCTCCGAGCATCGCGCGACGCGCGCGGTGGTGTCGACGATCCACATCAAACACCTCCCCGCCGTTGTCGGCGCGACGGCGCTCGGCGAGGACTTCATGCGCGGCCTCGAGCGCTGGCGAACCGGCGTGACGATGTTCGTCACGCATTACGCGCTCGCGGCCGAGCCGCGATACGCACTGGACGGTGGGAGGACCGCGTCGGTCGCGGCGGGCATCTGCGGTTCCACCGACGAATTGCTCGCTGCGCTCGCGGCGTTCGAACGCGGCGAGATCCAGCTCGACGATCCGCCGCTCCTATGCATCTCGTCGTCGGTGGTCGACTCGACGCGCGCGCCGGCCGGTCATCACACGCTAAAGGTCGTCGGCTTCCTGCCCTACGAGCTGCGTGACGGCGGACCGGAGCGCTGGGACGCCGTGAAGGACGAAGTATCTGACGCGCTCCTCGAGCATTACCTGCGCCACAGCGCCGGGCTCAGGCGACAGGACATCCTCGCGCAGCACGTCGAGAGCCCGCTCGATCTCGAGCGCCGCAATCCGCACAACTACCACGGCTCCTGTCACGGCGGCGAGCAGGACCTGGCGCAGGAAGGCGCGCTTCGCCCGATGGCTGGGTGGGCCGGCTACCGATTGCCGGTGGCGGGGCTGTACCAGACCGGCGCGACGACACATCCCGGTGCGTCGGTCACGGGAGCGCCGGGCCGCAACTGCGCGCAGGTGTTGCTCGAGGATCTGGGTCTCAGCCTGGCCGGCGCGATCGCGGGACGGGCGGCGTCGGCTCCCGCCTGACGTGCTAGAGGAGCGCTCTTCGCAGTGCCGCGCCCATGTCGTCGATCGCCCTGCGTCCCATCGGGATCGCCATCGCCATCGCGGTGAAGCCATGCACCATCCCTGGATACTCGACGTGCGTCGTCGCAACTCCTGCCTGCTGCAGCCGCGACGCATAAGCCCTGCCCTCGTCGCGAAGCGGATCGCACTCCGCCGTCACCACGTGCGCGGGTGGCAGGCCAGAGAGATCCTTCGCGCGCAGCGGTGACGCGTAGGGTTCGTCACGCATCTTCGGGTCGGGTGCGTAGAGATCCCAGAACCACTTCATGCCCTTCAGGGTCAATCCGAAACCGGTGCCGTTCGCGCGGTACGACGGCGTGTCGAAATCGTGATCGGTCACCGGCACATGGAGCAACTGGAACGCGACCCGCGGCTCGCCGCGTTCGCGCGCCATGAGCGCGACGACCGCCGCAAGGTTGCCGCCTGCGCTGGAGCCACCAACGGCGATCCGTGATGCATCGATGCCGAGGTCCGCGGCGTGGCCCGCGGACCAGCGTGTCGCCGCGTAGGCATCGTCCGCGGCGGCGGGAAAGCGGTCCTCAGGTGCGAGGCGGTACTCGACCGACACGACGGCGCAGCCGCTCGCGTTCGCGAGCGCTCGGCAGAAGGGATCGGAGATCGCGACGCTGCCCACGACCCAACCGCCGCCATGGAAATAGACGAGCAAGGGGAGTGTCCCCGAGCGTGGCCGGTAGAGACGCGCGGGGATCGGCGGCAGCGTGTCGATGACCACGTCCCGCACGTCGGCGACGGGCTCGGGGGCGAGCGCTGGCGCGGCATTCACCGATCCGCCGCGGGCGCGAGCCTCGGCGACGCTGAGCGCCTCGATCGGTCGCGGGTCGATCATCTCAGCTTCGGCGAGAAGCCCGGCGATCTTTGGGTCGACCGGCATCGTGCGAGAGATTACCTGTGTTGGCGCGCGGGCCCGTAGACGACGCGCCCCGGGCGCTCGCCGGTGTGCTCGCCGTCCCGCAGGACCGGCGTTCCGTTGACCAGCACATGCGCGACACCGGTCGCATATCGGTGCGGCTCGGCGTAGGTGGCGTGGTCGCTGATGGTCGCGGGATCGAACACTGCGACATCGGCGAAATGGCCGGCCCGCAGGAGCCCGCGGCGGTCGAGCTTGAGGTTCGCCGCCGGAAAACCGGTCATCCGTCGGATGACGTCCTCAAGCGGCGCCGCCTTCTCGTCCCGCACGAACCGACCCAGCACGCGCGCGAATGTGCCATAGGTGCGCGGGTGCGGCTGCGACAGGAGGAACACTCCTTCGGGCGCGATCGAACCGGCGTCCGAGCCGAAGCTCATCCACTGGAGCGCGACCTCTCGCCTCAGGTTCTCCGGCGACGCCATGAAGATGACCATGCCCACGCGACTCTCGTCCTCCAGCACCAGATCCATCGCGACGTCGCGCGGGTCGGCACCGCGCTGCGCCGCGACCTGGCCGAGCGTCTGTCCGGTGAGTGGCTTCAGGCGCTCGTTCTTGAACGCGACGAGCACGATGCCCTCCGGCGTGCCGGCGGCCTCGTACAGGTTCTCCCAATCCGTACCGGGGCGTGCCATCTCGTCGCGGATCCGCGCGCGCTGCCCGGCCTCGCGGAGGCGCGCGAGCGTGGCGCGCAGGCCGCCCTCGTGCGCCCACGGCGGGAAGCACGAGCTCAGGCCCGTCGCGCCGGCCTCGTACGGATACATGTCCGCGGTGACCGCGAGGCCACCGGCGCGAGCGCGCTCGACCCGGTCGATAACCGTGTCGAGCTTCGTCCAGTTCGAACGGCCGGCCTGCTTCAGGTGGTAGATCTCCGCGGGCAGCTTCGCGCGCCGCGCGATCTCGATCACCTCATCCACCGCCTCGACGAGCCGGTTTCCCTCGCTTCGCATGTGAGAGATGTACATGCCGCCGTTGCGGCCGGCCACCTCCGCGAGCGCGACGAGCTCGTCGGTATCGGCGTAGGTCGCCGGTGAGTAGATGAGAGCCGAGCCGAGCCCGAGCGCGCCGTCACGCATCGCGGCCTCGATCAGCGCGCGCATGCGTCCGAGCTCGGCGGGTGTCGGCCGGCGATCTTCGTGCGCGAGCTCGTGGATGCGGACCGTGGCGGCGCCGACGAACGAGGCGATGTTCGGCGAGATCCCGCGCGCGGCGATCGTGTCCAGCGCCTCCGCCAGAGTCGTCCACGAGATGTCGTACCTGATGTCGCCCTGCTGCTCGATCTGTTCGCGCCGCATCGTGTCGTTGACTGGACCGAGCGACCAGCCCTCGCCGAAGACCTCGAGCGTCACGCCCTGCCGGATATCGCTCTGCGACCGGCCGTCGGCGATGAGCGATGTCGTCGCCCAGCTCAGCATGTTGATGAGACCGGGCGCGACGGCGAGACCGCCGGCGTCCAGCTCGGTCCGTCCGCGCTCCCTGACCGTGCCGATCGAGGCGACGCGGTCGCGATCGATCGCGACGTCCGCTTCGAACGGCGGCGCGCCCGATCCGTCGTAGACCGTGCCGCCGCGGATGACGACGTCGTAGGCCGCGTGCATCGGCGGAATGCTAGAGACTGACTCGCGTGTACGGGCTGACGCGCGCAGAGACCGCCATCCTCCGTCGCCTCTCGACGCCGGAGAAAGTGCAGCGCTACCTCGACGACCTGACCTACAACCTCGAGCCTGACGGCGACACGGTGCGCTCTCCGCGTCGCGTGATGCGCGACCGGACCGCGCACTGCGCGGAGGGCGCGTTCCTCGCGGCCGCCGCGTTCCGCCTCCACGGACGGCCACCGCTTCTCGTCGATCTCGAGGCCGACAACGACGACGACCACGTGCTCGCGGTCTATCGGGACCGTGGCCTTTGGGGGTCGGTGGCGACGTCCAAGTTCTCGGGCCTGCGCTTCCGCGCGCCGGTCTACCGGACGATCCGCGAGCTGGTGATGAGCTACTTCGAGGACTACTTCAACTGGGACGGGGACCGCACCCTGCGGGCCTACTCCCGTCCGCTATCGCTCACGCGCTTCGACCGCATTGGCTGGATGACCGCCGAGGATGACCTCTGGCCGGTCGTGGAGTGGCTGGCGGTGGCCCATCACACCGCTTTGATACGCCCGGCGACCGAAAAGCGGCTTCCGCGCGTGGATCGCCGCTCGTACAAAGCGGGCGTTTTTGGGGCTCCAAAGCACTGAGTCTGTTAGCGTTTCAGCCCGAGGACGCCCGCGTCGAGGGAGGGGACATGCTGCGCACGGTCTCGGCCGTCGAACAACGCCCATGGCTGCTGCTCGCCAGCGTCTTCTTCGGCACGATGTTCTTCGCGTTCATTGTGAACGCGGCGGGTAACGTCTACCTGAACTGGCGGGCGGATCCGATCGTCAGCGAGTACCGGACCACCCTCATGTACACCTCGGCCGTCTTTGGCGATGGCCTGCTTGTCCCGCTCGTCAATGTCTTCATCACCAGCCAGCTCGTCGCCTGGCGTCGCCGGCCGGGTGCCGCCGAGGTGTTCGGTGCCGTCCTCGGCGCTGGCGTTCTCACCATCGCGGTCCACCTGTATCAGGCCGTCAACGCCCTGCTGAACTGGACCATGACGCGGCCGTTCGAATGGACACCGCTCGGGTATTACCACGCCGTCTTCATGTGGACCGAGCTCAGCTTCGTCTTCTTCTTCTGGGGGCAGGTCGCGTGTGTCGGCAAAGAGAATCCGCGCGCGATCCTCTCGCAGCGCATCGGATTCGTGATCCTGTCGAGCGCGCTCTTCCTGCGCCTCCTCTTCGCCGACTACGGCTACATCCGCTAGCTCGTCGCGCGTCCTCGTCTGGTCCGCGCTCGGGGTCGTCTACCTCGTCTGGGGCTCGACGTATCTCGCGATCGCCATCGCGGTGCAGACGCTTCCTCCGCTCTTCTCGGCCGGTCTTCGTTTCCTGCTGGCCGGCGCGCTCCTGGGTATCTGGCTCATCGTCCGGCACGGTCGTGACGCGCTGCGCATCGACCGCGCGCAGCTGGGAGGCGCGGCGCTTGTCGGCGTGCTGTTGCTCGCCGGCGGCAACGGCCTCGTCGTGCTCGCGGAGCGAACGGTCCCTTCGGGGCTCACGGCTCTCGTCGTCGCGTCCGTCCCCCTGTGGATCGTCGTGTTCCGGCTCGTCGCCGGCGACCGCGTGAGTGCGTCACTCGTGGCCGGCGTCCTCGTGGGCTTCGCCGGCGTCGCTTTCCTGGTGGTCCCGCGCGGCGCGAGCGGCGAGGTCGATCCGATCGGGCTCCTCACCGTCGTCGGGGCGACCTTCTCGTGGGCGCTTGGCACGTTCGCGTCGCCTCGTCTGCGCACGCCGCGCGATCCGCTGGCATCGACCGCCGTGCAGATGCTTGCCGGTGGCGCGCTCCTCGTCGTGGTCGCCGTCGCGATCGGCGAGCGGGACCGAGCGGATCCGTCGACGTTCTCGACCGCGTCGCTCGCGGCCATGGCGTACCTCGTCGTGTTCGGCTCGCTTGTCGCGTTCTCTGCGTACACCTGGCTGCTCCAGCACACCTCGGTGTCGGTCGTGTCCACGTACGCCTACGTGAATCCCGTCGTGGCCGTGCTTCTCGGGGCCGTCGTCCTGAACGAGGTGGTGACGCCGTCGATGCTCATCGGAGCGGCGATCATCATCGCCGCCGTCGCGTTCATCGTGTCTCGCGGCGCGACGCGGCCGTCCTGAGGAGGTTCGCGATGGTGAGGCGGATCGTGGCCTGCGGCGGTCAGCAGCTCCTGTTTCCCCCGCTGACGACCTACCTCTTCGGTCTCGCACGCCGCCCGCGGCCCCGGGTGCTGTTCCTCGGTACGGCGAGCGGTGACGGCGCTGGATACCTGCTGACCTTCTATCAAGCGCTGGCCGGCGTCGACTGCGAACCGAGCCATCTCGCCCTGTTCGATCGCGTCGTCGACGACATCGATGCGCTCGTACGCTCGCAGGATGTCGTGATCGTCGGCGGCGGGAACACCGCCAACATGCTGGCGATCTGGCGGCTGCACGGCGTCGAGAAGGCGCTGCGGTCGGCATACGCCAGCGGCACGGTGCTGAGCGGCTGGTCCGCGGGCTGTCTCTGCTGGTTCGAAGGTGGGATCACCGATTCGTTCACTCCCAACCTCGGCGCACTCCGCGATGGCCTGGGCATCCTCGCGGGCACCGCCTGTCCGCACTACGACTCGCAGGAGGCACGCCGCCCGGTGTACGCGCGAGAGATCGCGGCCGGCCTCGCGCCGGGTATCGCGCTCGAGGACGGCGTCGCGGCGCGCTACGACGACGAGCGTCTGGTCGAGGTGGTCAGCGCGCGACCTGATGGACGAGCGTTCCAGGTCGATGCGAAGGGGGAGCGGCCGCTCGTGGTGCGCGTGCTCGGCTAGACGTCAGGCCGGGTCGCTCGGCCCATAGATCTTCCCTGGATTCAAGATGCCCTTGGGGTCGAGCGCGTTCTTGACGCGACGCATGAGATCGAGCGCGTCGCCGTGCTCCGCACGCATGTAAGGCTGGCGCACCGCGCCCGTGCCATGCTCGCCGGTGACGGTCCCGCCGACCTCGATCGCGAGCCGGTGCAACCGGTCGGCAAGCTCGTCCGCCCGGCGGACCTCGTCGGTGTCCGAGGGGTCGATGAGGATGGCGGAATGGACGTTCCCGTCGCCGAAGTGGCCGTAGAAGATCACCGCGATGTGCAGCTCGGCGCTGATCTCGCGTGCGCGGCGGATCGTGCGCGGGATCTCGGAGAGCGGAACGGCGAGGTCCTCGCCGGCGAAGATGCGGTGTTTGTCGGGATGCGCGAGCGCCGCCGCGGCTGCGAGGCCGCTCCGCGCCGCCCAGAGCTTCGCGATGTCCGCCTCCACCTCGGCGAACTTCGTCGTCGTCGCGCGGCGCCGCACGATCCCGTCGACATAGCGGACGGAAGACGCGACGTGGTCGGGTGTCCCCTCGACCTCGATGAAGAGCACCGCTTCACCATCGGGGAGGCCCAGATCTGGTTTCCATCGCTGGAGCGCGTCGACCGCGCTCCGATCGAGCAGCTCCGCCGTCGACGGCAACACGCCGGCCGCGAAGAGATCGTCGAGCGACGCGACGGTGTCCTCGAGCGTGGCGTATCCGGCGAGCACGACGCCGCGCGCGGGTGGTCGCGGCTGAACGCGGAGCCGAAGACGCGTGATGATGCCGAGCGTGCCCTCCGATCCCACGAACAGCTTCGTGAGGTCGATCCCACTCGACGACTTGAGCGCCTTTGAACGCACGCCGCCCGTCGTGATGATCGATCCGTCCGCGAGCACCACCTCGGCTCCGAGGACGTACGCGGACGTGGTCCCCCAGCGCACCGCGTGCGGGCCGCTCGCGTTGTTCGCGGCCATCCCTCCGAGCGTGCACGCTCGTCCGCTCCCAGGGTCCGGCGGGAAGAAGAGGCCCTGTGGTCGCAGTGCGTCCTGAAGGTCGGCGAACACGATCCCGGGCTCGACGACGGCCTGCAGATTGCGGCGATCGATCTCGACGATCTCGCGCATCCGCGCGAAAGAGATGACGATCCCGCCGCGCGCAGCGATGGCTCCCCCGGTCTGGCCGGTGCCCGCGCCGCGTGGGACGACCGGCGTTCCCGTCGCGTCGGCGAAGCGCACGACGCTCGCGACCTCGGCGGTCGATTGCGGGACGACGACCACATCGGGCAGCCGCTGCTGGCGCAGCGACCAGAACGAAGCGTCGTAGGCGTAGGGGAGCAGCGTCGCGGGGTCGTCGATGACACGGTCGGCAGGGATGATCTCGCGCAGGCGATCGGCGAGTGTCGGCGCGGTCGTCACCATCGCGACCCGTATCCTAGGGTCTATCACTTCGCTCTCCACGCACGTCCGATCCGAGGATCTCGCCACGTGCATCTCGTGCGGGCTGTGTCTCAACGATTGTCCGACCTACCGCGTCCTCGGCGAGGAGGCGGACTCTCCGCGCGGACGCATCCAGCTGATCCGCGAGCTCGTGTCGTCGCCGACGGCACCGAGCGCGACGCTCACCGGACATCTCGATGCATGCCTGGTGTGCCGTGCGTGTGAGACCGCGTGCCCGTCCGGCGTTCCGTTCGGCCGGATCATGGAGGGCGCTCGAGAAGTGCTGGCTGAGCGGAGCTCAGCCGGTCCGGTCAAGCGCGCGTTGCGGCGGATCGGCCTCGACACCATCGCGCGTCCCGGACGGCTCGCCTTTGTCACGAAGATCACCGACCTCGTCGTTCGCAGCGGGCTGGCATCGCTGGCGCGTCGCGTCGGGCCGCGCCGTCTGTCGTGGCTGAGCGCACTCGCTCCACGTGCGGAAGGCGCGCCGTTCGCTCTCGTGGTACGCGACGGCGCCGACGTCTGCCTGTTCGCCGGCTGCGTGATGCGAGAGGCGTTCGGTGATACCGAGCGAGCGACCGTGCGTGTCCTCGAACGCGACGGCCATCGAGTCACCGCCCCGATCGAGCAGATGTGCTGCGGCGCGCTGCACGCGCATGCCGGCGACGGCGAGCGCGCTCGGGAGCTCGCTCGGCTGAACATCGACGCGTTCGCCGGCAGCGACCTTCCGGTCGTCGTGAACGCGGCGGGGTGCGGCGCGCACCTGAAGGCGTACGGCGACGTGCTACAGGAGGATCCCGCGTGGGCCCAGCGCGGACGCGCGTTCGGCGCACGCGTGCGCGACGCGACCGAGGTCGCGCGGCCAAGGCCAGATCGCGTGGAGCGCCCGCTGCGCGTCGCGTACCAGGACGCCTGCCATCTTGCGCACGGTCAACGCATCCGGTCGCAGCCGCGCGCACTCCTTCGTGCGATCGAGGGTGTCAGTCTCGTCGAGATCGCCGACGCCGAGCGCTGCTGCGGCAGCGCGGGGATCTACAACCTCACGCAACCAGAGATCTCGCAGGAGCTGCAGCGCCAGAAGGTCGCGACGATCCTCGCCGCGCGGCCCGATGTCGTTGTGAGCGCCAATCCGGGCTGCATCCTGCAGATCGTCGCGGGGCTTCGAGCGGCGGGATCGAGCGTTCCGGTGGTGCACCTGATGCGGTTCTTGGACGATCCGGCGGCGTTTGGGTAGCCAAGCGGCCCAAAATGGGCCGAACGAGGGGCCGTCCGGCTGGTCCGCGCGCGGGCCGTTTTCGTGCGAAAATAGACGTACCAATGAGTGTTTCTCGATCCACCTACCGTCACCGCCTCAGTTCCGAAGATGTCCGCAAAGCCAGGATCCTGATCACCAAGGACGCCTGGAAGCTCTTCCCGAATCCTGGCGAACGTGTCGCCCTTCGTATCGGCGCGCGGCGTTTCGATGCTGAGATCAAGTCCGAGAACTGCGTGTGCGTCCCGCCGGAGCACGAGCACTACCACCTCATCTGCCCCGCACTCAAGGGCCAGGCTGGCTTCAAGAGCGGCGCGCTCGTGGTGATCGCAAAGGACTCCGATGGCGGGTATCGCTTCGTTGAGGAGCGGGGCTAGACAGCCCTAGACTTCGCCGGTGGCCGGTCCGAACTACATCCTGATCCACGTCTTTGGTACCGTCCGCGACGAGCTGGACCGCGAGGACCCGGAGACTCGGAAGCGCTCGTACTCGGCGTGGCTGCGCGAGTACGTCTCGGAACAGCCTCAGCGCCTCACCGAGATCGCCCGCCTGCTCGATCTTCTGACCGAGAACGGCTGGCGTGTCATCGGATCGCCATACGACTGCGACGTCATGCTCGAGCGAGAGGTCTCTCGTCAGACCGCCGAAGAAGAGCTGCGGCGAGCGGAGATCTGGGACCGTCTGGTGCGCATCGCGTCGCCGGACGACGACGGACATGTCATCTGGCGCGAGCATCCCGAGGGGAAGCCCGCCGCGCCGCGACGACGACGGAGGGTGCGCCGCCCGCCGACCCGCGAGCAGGGAAGCTAGTGGCGCGTCCCGCCGCGGGTCCTGCCGCGGCTCGCACTGCTCACGAGCATGTGTCTCGCCGCGTCACCCGCGGCGGGACGCGCCACTAGCACTGCCTCACCCTCTCGGCGATGAGCTCACGGAGCTCCACGTTCATCTGGGCGGCTCGGTCGACCCGGCGGCGATGTGGGGCATCGCGGCGAAGCAGGGTATCCGGCTCCCGACGAAGGACTACTGGGAGTTCGTCGACCTCATCACGGTGGGCAAGAAGGAGCGGAAGTCGTTCGAGGACTTCCTCGCGCTGTATCGCTGGACCGAGCTTATCCAATCGAGCCCGCTCGCGGTGGAGGAGTCCGTCTACCAGGTCGTCGGCGGCGCGTACCGGAAGGCGAACATCACCACGCTCGAGCTCCGCTACAACCCGATGAAGAGGAACCGTGGCGGCGAGCAGGACCTCGACCACATCATCATGGCGTCGATCCGTGGTCTCGATCGCGCGCGTCTCGAGTACCCGGTCCTCGCTGGCCTGATCTTCTGCCTCGACCGGACCTTCACCTACGCGCTGAACGAGATCATCGTCGACAAGGCCATCGCGTATCGGCACCGCGGCGTGGTCGGGATCGACATCGCCGGACCGACGCATCCGGACTTCCAATACCGCGACTACGCAGCGCTCTTTGCGAAGGCGCGCCGGGCCGGTCTCGGCCTCACCGTTCACGCGGGCGAGGACGAGGACTGGCACTCCGTCGACGAGGTGCTCCAGCACCTCGAGCCCGAGCGGATCGGACACGGCATCCATGCCGCGGAGAACGTTGCGCTGTGCAAGCGCCTGGCGGAGCGTGGCGTGCTGCTCGAGATCTGCCCGAGCTCCAACATCCACACACAGGTGGTGAAGGATGCGGAGGAGCTCGGTCGCTACATCGCGACCTTCAAGAAGCACAGGGTGCGCTTCAGCTTCAACACCGACGGCCCTGAGATGCTGCAGACGACGCTGCGCGATGAGCTTCGCTTCGCGGTCAAGAGCGAGTGGGTGACCAAAGAGGAGCTCGCGCAGTGCGGCGAGTGGGCGCAGCAGGCGTCGTTCGTGCACCGGCTCTCGGTCGCATGACGCGTGGACAGGCCGCGATCCTGCGCTTCGTTCTCATCTGTGGCGCGTGGGCGGTCGGCCAGACGCTGACCTGGGGCGTTGCCGGCCCGCTCGGCGTCGTCATTCCGGCGGTGCTCGCGGTCGGCGTTCTCGTGGTGACCGCCGATCTCGGGCGTCCACGCTCGGGCGGCGGTGACCTGAAGTACTGGCGCGGCCGCCGCGTCGACGACGACGAGCGCCGCGGTCGCTGGAACTAACCGCGTCCAAGTACACCTTCACGCCGCTGCGCGAGGACGACCTTGAGCTGGTGCGCGCCTGGCTGCTCCTGCCGCACGTTCGTGCGTGGTACGACGACGTGGCGACAGCCACGTACCCGGATGATGCGATCGCGGAGCGCCGCCTGGCCATACGCGGCGAAGATCCGACGGATCACTTCCTCATCCGGCTCGACGGCCGGCCGATCGGCGACATCCAGAGCTACCGTGTCGACGATCACCCGGAGTACGCGGCGCAGATCGCGATCGGCCGACCGGCGGTCGGGATCGATCTCTTCATCGGCGACGTGGACCTTATCGGCCGCGGTCACGGTCCCGCGCTGATCCGCGCGTTCCTCCGCGATGTCGCGTTCCCGCGTTACGGCGTCGATCTCTGTGTCATAGGGCCGAGCCACGGCAACACCGCGGCGATCCGCGCATACGAAAAGGCCGGATTCCGCTTCTTGAAGACATACCTCGAGCCGGACGCGCGCGAGCCCGAGCACTACCTGATGGAGCTCAGCCGGGCGGCGTTGGATGCAGACAGGCTGTAGTCAAATCCGGCTGCGTATGGGCGTCGGTTCTGGGATGATGCGCGAGAGGCGGAGGTGACCGGCATGGGTCTGCTCGAAGGAAAGCGCGCGCTCATCGTGGGAGTCGGTAATCAGCGGAGCATCGCGTGGGGGATCGCGACGAGCTTCCAGCGCGAGGGCGCCCGTCTCGCCTTCACGTATCTCAACGATCGCTTCAAGGACAACGTGACCAAGCTCGTCGACACGCTGCCGGATCACGAGTCGATGCCCGTGCTCCTCTGTGACGCGGCCAAGCCCGCCGATGTGGCCTCGCTCATCTCCGAGATCGATCGTCGCTGGGGCGGGCTCGACATCCTCGTGCATTCGATCGCGTTCGCGCCCGTCGACGACCTGAAGGGCCGCTTCCACGAGATCTCGCGCGACGGTGTGCTCATGGCCGTCGAGATCAGTGCCTACACATTGGTTTCGCTTTCGCGCGCAGCGCTGCCGCTCTTCACGAAGGCCGGCGGCGGCAGCGTGATGACGCTGACCTACAACGCGGTCGAGCGCGTCGTGCCGAGCTATAACTCGATGGCGATCGCGAAGGCCGCGCTCGAGACGTGCGTCCGTTATCTCGCGGTCGACCTCGGTCCGTCGAATGTGCGCGTCAACGCGATATCCGCCGGGCCCCTGAAGACGCTCTCGGCGAGCGCGGTGAAGGGCATCTCGACCGCGCGAGACCTCATGGAGTCGAAGTCTCCCCTGCGTCGCAACATCACGCAGGAAGAGGTCGGCAACGTCGCAGTGTTCCTCGCGAGCGAGATGTCGCGCAGTGTCACGGGGGACACGATCTACGCCGACAACGGCGTGAACATCATCGGTGTGACCGAGTAATCGGGCAGCCTTGCTGCCCTCATCTGCCTGGCGTGTGCGCTTCGCGCACGCCGCAGTAGGTCTAGGCGAGGCGCAGGTCCGGCAGCATGCCGGCATCGCGCAGGCCACGTAGGGTCGCGATCTCCGCGCCGATCGTGGTCTCGTCCCCGTGGCCGGGATAGACGCGGGTCTTCGCGGGAAGCGATGACACCACGCGCGAGAGACTCTCGGCCATGGCCCTCGGGTCGCTTCCGGGAAGATCGGTGCGTCCGATGTTGCCTTTGAAGAGCAGGTCACCCGAGAAGAGCGCGTTCTCCCGCCGGAGGTAGAAGCAGGTCGACCCCTCGGTGTGGCCGGGCGTGTGGAGCGCGCTCAGCTCGATGTCGCCGAGATAGCCGAGCTGGCCGTCGTCGAAGAGATCGTCGGCCGAACATGGCGGCACCTCGATCTGCGTTGGCGGCCGTTTCGGCCCGAGTCGGTATTCGTCGAGGCGGTGGATCGCGAGGCGGGCGTGCGTCGCTTCTTTCACCGCCGCGTTGCCGACGATGTGGTCGGGATGCCCGTGCGTGTTGAGGATCTCGACGAGACGGAGACCCTGCTCTCGCACGGCGTCGATGACCTGGCGGTCGCCCATCGAAGGATCGATGACGACGGCCTCGTTCCGCGAATCGACGATGAGATAGCAGCCGTTGTCGTAAGGCGGGACACGCCACGCGATGATCCGGACCACGGGGAAACAGTATCGTTCGCACGATGCCGGAAACACCCGTGGAGACCACCGCACCTACCGTCGGCGTCACGCAGGGCCGACCCGCCGTCCTGGGAAAGCGCTGGATGGTCAGCTCGAGCCACTATCTCGCCTCGCAGGCCGGCGCGCGGATGTTCGGGCGCGGCGGCAACGCCATCGACGCTGGGGTGGCATCGGGCATCGCGCTGAACGTCCTCGAGCGGCACCTCACCGACTTCGGCGGCGTCGCACCGATCATCCTCTTTCGGCCCGGCATGGATGGGCCCGAGACGATCGACGGACTCGGACGCTGGCCCGCACAGTTCAGTCTCGACGATTACCGGTACCGCTATGGCGATGACATGCCGATCGGCATTCCGCGCTCGGTGACGCCGGCGGCCGTGGACGCATGGCTGACCGCGCTCGCGCGGCATGGCACGCTCACCCTTGAGGAGATCCTCGCGCCGAACATCGAGCTCGCCGAGGGCTTCCCGGTGTATCCGCGTCTCGCGCGGGCCATCGCGATGCTCGAGGAGCGACTGCGTCAGTGGCCCACCAGCGCGGCGGTGTTCCTGCCCGGAGGGCGTGCGCCGCGCGTTGGCGAGATCCTGGTGCAGGAGGATCTGGCCTCGCTGTTCCGCCTCCTCGTCCAGATCGAGCGATCGCATTCGTCGCTCGGTCGCGCCGGCGCGATCATGGCGGCCCGCGACGTGATCTACAGCGGGCACATCGCGGAACAGATCGCCCGCTCGCAGAAGGTGCTCGGGGGAATGGTCACCTCCCAGGATCTCGCGGATTACCACGTCACCATCGCACCGCCGGTGCACACGACCTATCGCGGCATCGACGTCTACGCGTGCGGTCCGTGGTCGCAGGGGCCGCTGGTGCCGATGACGCTGAACCTCCTCGAGGACTACGACGTCGCCTCGATGGGTCCAGGGTCGCTCGCGTTCCTGCATACGTACACCGAGGCGTTCAAGCTAGCGGCCGCCGACCGAGAGGGCTTCTTCGGCGATCCCGATCAGGTCGACGTGCCGATGCGCGGGCTGCTCGACAAGGGATACGCGCAGGAGCGGCGCGACCTGATCCGCGACGATCGCGCGTGGCCCGAACTCCCGCCGCCCGGCAACCCGTGGAGCTACGAGGGCCGCTCTGGACCGCCTGGCTACGTACCGCGCGTCGCGAGCGGCGTCGGCGCGCCTGACACGTCGTACTGCTGCGCGATGGACGCCGACGGGAATGCCTTCTCTGCGACGCCGTCCGATCCCGGTCTCGGGTCGCCGCTCGTCGACGGCCTCGGCATCATCGTGAGCACGCGCGGCGCGCAGCTGTGGACGACGCCGGGCCATCCGTCGGCCATCGCGCCGCGCAAGCGACCACGGCTCACGCCGAATCCAGCACTCCTGATGCAGGGCGGGCGCGCGCTCATGCCGTTCGGCTGCCCCGGGGAGGACGCCCAGTGCCAGGCGATGGTGCAGACCGTCTGCAACGTCGTCGACTTCGATATGAACGTGCAGGCGGCGATCGAAGCGCCGCGCGTGATCTCGCGCTCGTTCCCGTGGACGTTCCATCCGCATGCGTACGAGCCCGGCGTCCTCACGGTCGAGGGCCGGATCGCGCGTGAGGTGCGCGACCGCCTCGCGTCGCTCGGTCACGTGATCCGCGATCTGCCGGACTTCACGCCCGCCGCCGCTGGTATGTGCGCGATCCGTCGGCTCGATACGGGCACATTCGAGGGCGGAGCCGACCCACGGCGTGAGAGCTACGCCATCGGCTGGTGAGCCTCGGCGAGTGGTATCGGCGCCACCTCGATA
>DATDEH010000110.1 GCA_036523395.1 Candidatus Limnocylindria bacterium
GCGCCGAGCCCATAGACGACGAGCGCGGCCGTCGCTCCATGTTCGGAGAGGATGTACTGGCCGACGAGCGCCGTCGGGAACGGAACGATGCCGACGGTGATCAGCAGCAGCAGGTTGAGGTAGAGGAAGCGCCGGTCGACCCGCGTGCAGTGCTCGAGCAGCGTGTGGTGGTTGACCCAGAGGATCCCGATGGTGAGGAAGCTCACGAGGTAGGCGGCATAGGCCGGCCACAGGCGGAGGAGCGCACCCACGAGATCGGTCGTGTCTTCTGGCACACGCAGCTCCAGCACCAGAAGCGTGCCGGCGATCGCGAACACGCCGTCGCTGAACGCTTCGAGACGACTCGTGCGCATGGCGACAGTCTTAGTGAGGCTTGACCTTGCGTCTAGCTGTCGCCTTCGCCTTCACGGCGTCTCCGAGCGCGCACCATTCCTTGACCATCGATCTCAGCTCCGATTTCCGCGCGTTCGCCTCCGTCACGTCGGCGATGCGTATGCGCTTCACCTTCTCCCCCTCGAGATGCGGGTAGCTCCCGACTAGGCGTCTGCCGCGCATGAGCCTGAGATTCACGCCGGGCTCGCTGTACCGGACGAACGCGGCGAAGTCGCCGCTCTTGGTCGATGAGAACGTGACGCCGTACTGGATCCGCTCGCGCATGCTCGGGTCCGCGGCGAGGATGATGTCGCGCACGCGCCGCAGGGCGGCCTCGGACGGCGGCTTCGTCGAGGTGAACCAGCGTTCCACCGCAGCAGACTTCGCCACGCCGTCTAGCATCGCAGCATGCGCGACAGCGGTCCGACAGCGGCCACGCACCGAGCGGCGACCAGCGAGCGCCGCCCGCTCACGATCCTGTTCGCCGACATCGCCGGCTCGACCGCGATCGCCGAGAAGCTCGATCCCGAAGACTGGACCGTCATCGTCGGCAGGGCGTTCGCGCGGCTGAACGCGGTCGCCGCGCGCTACGACGGGACGGTCGCGCGGCTCATGGGCGACGGTGTGCTCGTGTTCTTCGGCGCGCCGATCGCGCACGAAGACGATCCCGAGCGCGCGGTGCGCTGCGGACTCGACATGGTCCGCGAGATCGAAGGCGAGGCGCACACGAACCCCGGTGTTCCGCTGAAGGTCCGCGTCGGCATCAACACCGGCCCCGTCGTCGTTGGGATGGTCGGCACCGATATCGCGCGCGAGTACACGGCGATGGGCGACGCGGTGAACATCGCGGCGCGGATGCAAGCCGCCGCGCCGCCCGGTGGCGTCATGATCACGGCGGCGACGTACAAGTTCGTCGCGCCGCTGATCGACGCGACCGACGCCGGCGCGCTCGAGCTCAAGGGCAAGGCTGAGGCAGTGCGCGCCTATCAGGTCAAATCTCTGCGAGCCGGCGCCGTGAGCGCCCGCGGCCTCGGCAGTGAGGTGCGCTCCACGATGATCGGGCGCGACGGGCAGCTCACGCGTTTGCGTGACGCGTTCGCGATCGTGCGCGCTCGGCAAGGCCGGGTCGCGTCGATCCTCGGCGAGCCCGGGATCGGAAAGAGCCGGCTTCTCGCCGAGCTGCGCGCGCACGTCGCTGCCTCCGATCCGTCCGCGCGCTGGATCGAGGCGCGCTGCCTGTCGTACGGCCGCACGCTCCCGTATCACCTCGTCCTCGACCTCGTGCGTTCGTGCATCGGTGTCGGGGCGACCGCCGGCGAGCCCGAGGTGCGCGCCGCGCTCGAACGGCAGACGAAGGCGTTGTTCGGAGACGCCTGGTCCGATCCCTACACGTACCTCGGCCACCTGCTGTCCATCGATCTCGACCCCGAGGTCCGCGCTCGCGTGTCTGCGCTCGAGTTCGAGACCGTGAAGCGCTATGTCTCGTCGGTCATCGGTGTGGTGCGTGCGCTCGCGGCCACCGGCCCGGTGATCCTCGCGTGCGAGGACCTCCACTGGGCCGATGCGTCATCGGTGGATGTGATCCAGCAGATCCTGCCGCTCGCGAACGAGCTGCCGCTCTTCATCGTCGCCACCTCGCGCCTCGACCGCGAGAGTGAGGGCTGGCGACTCGTCTCCGCGGTGCGCGACGGCTTCGGCGATGCGCTCATCGAGCTGCGTCTCGAGCCGCTCTCGGGTGACGACACCCGCACGCTCGTCACGAACCTGTTGCACGTCGAATCCCTCCCGCAACAGACCCGCGATCACATCCTCGAGAAGTCCGAGGGCAATCCGTTCTTCGTCGAAGAGGTGATCCGGATGCTCATCGATCGCGGCGCGATCGCTCGCCAGGGCGACCGATGGGTCGCGACGGCGCAGGTCTCGGGCGTCGAGATCCCCGACACGCTGCAGGGACTGCTCCTCGCTCGGATCGATCGACTACCATCCGAGAGCAAGCGGACGCTGCGCGTCGCCGCGGTTATCGGTCGCCAGTTCGGCGTAACGATGCTCGAGCGGCTCCTCGAAGCGAAGACCGGATGAGCGCTCGGGCCGAGCTCGGAACGCTTGAGGCGAGCGGCCTCGTTCAGGTGGCCGCGCTCCAGCCGGAGCTGGAGTATCTGTTCCGTCACGCGCTGGTCCAGGACGCCGCGTACAGCTCGCTCCTGAAACAGGATCGCAGGACCCTCCACCGCCTCGCGGCCGAAACGCTGATCGCGTTGTACCCCGAGCGCGCGCGAGAGCAGGCCGCGGTCATCGCCTTCCATCTCGAGCGCGCTGGCGATACGGCGGAAGCGGTCGAGCACCTCGTCGTGGCCGGCGAACACGCGCTCGAGCGGTTCGCGAACCGCGAAGCCCTTGCGTTCTTCGACCGCGCCGAGGCCAGCCTTGCTCCCGACGATCGACGGATCGATCTGCGACTGCGCGCGGCGCTGGGTGGCGCGAAGGTGAGCTGGACGTTCGGGAGCATCGAGGGACCGACCACGCGGCTCGAGCGCGCGCTCGCCTTCGGCGAAGACGGCGCGGATCTGAAGCTCGTCGGCGATACGTATTTCTGGCTCGCATTCCTGCGTCGCATGCGCGGCGAACGGCCCGACACGAGTCCCGCGTTAAAGCACGCGGCCGAGCGTGCCGCGCAGATCGGCCGCACCCGCGGGGATCCACTCGCCGACGCCGTCCCGAACGCGTTCGCCGGGGTCAGCATGATGGGCACCGGCCAGCTGCGAGAAGGCGCGCGGCTCCTGTCCGAGTCGCTCCCCGCGATCATCGAGCACGGTGACCCGCTGTCGTCCGCGATCCTCGGCGGCCTGCTTGCGGTGATGTACGCGCGCTTGGGCGAGTTCGCGGCCGCCGAGCGATGGCTTGCCGACGCGGAACGGATCGCGCTTAGCGGCGATCCGATCGCCACGCTGGATGCGCAGATCTCACGAAGCGCACTTCTGATCGAGCGCGGTGACATCGCGGAAGGCGAAGCGCTCGCATCCACCTGCGCAGTGCGGTCTGAGGAGCTCGGTGCCGTGGCATGCGGCGTGGCTTCGAACGTCACGGCCGGCATCGCTCACCTCGCCCGCAATGACGCGCTTGGAGCGAAGGTGCCCCTCGAGCGGGGCGACGAGCTCGCGCAGGTTTCGAACATGGAGCCGTTCAGGACGATCGCTCAGGGGTTGCTCGGGTCGGTGCGCACGCAGCTGGGTGACGCACCAGGGGGTGTGGCCGCTTGGACGCTCGCGCTCGAGCGCGCCAACGCGATGCACGACCTTGGAGGCGAGGCGATCACCCTGTGGCACCGGGCGCGAACGCGCGCGTACGCAACGCCGCCCGACTACGCGAGCGCGCTCGCGGACATCGACGCCGCGTCGAAACTCCTCGAAGAGATGGAGGCGCGACCCTCGCTCGCGCGAGCGCTGCGCCTTCGCGCGCGGATCCTTCGGGCGCTGGGTCGAGCCGCGGACGCTGACGCCGCGGACAAGCGATCGAATGCGATCGGCGCGGAGCTCGGCCTCAAGGACTTTGCCGTGCGGTAGCGCTGCTACTCCGTGACCGGGCGCACCTCAACGATCCCGCCCGTCGGCCAGCGCTTCGCGATCGCGATCGCTTCGTCCTCGCTCTCCACGTCGACGACCGCGTAGCTCCCGACGCTCTCCTTGGCCTCGATGAATGGCCCATCCGTCACAAGCGGCAAGTCCTTCTTGCGCACCCGGCCAAGTCGGACCGTCTTCGCGCCGCGACCGAGTCGTCGGCCTTCGACGATCTTGCCTGAGCGCGCATGCTCCGCGAACCACTGCCCGATCTCGGCAATGCCGGCGCGCCGCTCGACTTCGGGGAGTGCCATCCACTCATCCTCGACCGCATAGAAGGTGAGCAGGTAGCGCACAACAGACCTCCCTTGAGCCTCTTTGCGAGGCTGCACCATACCGACGAAGACCCATGAGCAGAATCGACAAAAATGGCAGGCGTGCGCCCATCCTGCCATTGGGTGTCATCTCGCCCAAGACTTTGTGGCTGTCACAGCGAGACAGGTGCGCCATGCGTTGCGGAGTCATGCAGCGCTTCAAGAACCCGTGCCTGTGCGACCGCGTCGTCGCGGCCGAGGAGTAGCTCGCCGTCACCACGGATCGCGTCGCTGAGGTTTTCGAGCTCGAGCCGGTATGAGTCGACCAGCTCAAGATCGATCCGCTCGACCCTTCCCCCACGGCGTAGCTCTATGCCTGGCACCTTGCAGTGCCACGGATCATCGAGGAACAGCGAGCCTTCGCTGCCGATGGCCTCCAGCTCGTCACGCTCCGTCATCGCGGTGCCGGAATCGAACAAGGCCACCACGTTGCCCGGGAAACGCAGCATGCCGGCGAAGACCCAGTCGGTGCCGGACGGTCCGAACCAAGCCTCGCCGAACACCTTCTCGGGTTCACCGCCGAAGAGGCGCGACCCGTTGACGGCATAACAACCGACATCCATCAACGCGCCGCCATCGAGTGCAGTGCGCAAGCGGATGTTGTTCTCGTCGTACAGCGAGTAGCTGAAGGCGGAGCGGATGAGCCGTAACTCACCGATCGCCCCTTCGTCGACGAGTTGCTTGGCTCGCTTCGTCTGTGGGTTGTGGCGGTACATGAACGCCTCGCTCAGTAGCCGGCCAGTGCGATCGGCAGCGTTGAATGCTGCCTCAACCTCGCTCGAGTGACGAGAAAGGGGCTTCTCGCACAGCACGTGCTTGCCTGCCTCGAGAGCTTTGATCGTCCACTCGCAGTGCATCGAGTTAGGAAGCGAGATATACACCGCCTCGACCTCTGGATCCGCCAGCAGCGCCTCATAGGAGCCGTAGGCGCGCTGGATCTCCCACGTCTTGGCGTAGTCGTCGGCGCGCGCTTGATCGCGGCTCGCCACTCCGAGGAGCTCGACCTTCGGCGACGCGTGTGCTCCTGGGATTACCTTCCGGTTGATGTTGGCGGTCGACATGATCGCCCACTTGACTGCGTGCGCCATTCGGACTCCTTGTTGCGACGTGAGCGGACTCCGAAGTATCGCCTCTGCTGATAAACGTTGGCTTAGGAGCGATGCGCTGCTGCTGAACGGAGCGGAACCGCCGCATCCGCCGCAGGTGAAACCGGATTCACGAAACAAGGTCGGAGCCGACGGGCAGACTCGAGCTGCCGACCGGCGGTCTACGAGTACGTACGTGACTAGACTCCCGGTCGTGCGCAGGCGCCAAATGCTTGTGTCGCAGGCCGCTATGGCGGCGCCGTCTTGCGGCGACGTACGTCCGGTCGCACCCGGCCTCAGTGCCACGCCGACTGCCCTTCCACGACCGCTCACGCTGCCGGAGCTGATCCGGTCCGGGGTTCAGCAACCCATTCATGTATCTCGAGTGGATGTACCTCGTCCCAATGGGTTCGCCGATCGTGCGGCCCTCGGACGCGGACCGGCCCGGAGTGCGCATCGCGACCTACGAAGGCACACCGCTCCATCTCTATCTGAAGCGATCGTTGAAGAACGCCACACTCATCGCCACGGCGAATGACCAGCGGTCGATCGAGCTGGTGAACATGGGCGAGGCGGATGTTGTCGCAGCTTCCATGAACCAACTCGGTCGATTCGCCAATCAGATGCCCGGTGGCACGCTGATACAAGAACCGATGTTCATCAGCCGACACGCTATCGCCGTGGCTATCGGCCGGGACGACATTCTGAACTTCGCGACCGGATGGGTAGAGCGCGCCAAGAGTCGGGGCTGCTGGCGGACGTGGTCGCTCGCAGCGGCGCGCGCGGTGCCTCGGTCGCGGCGCCGGGTCCCTAAGCTCGGATCAGGACCACGTTGACCGCAATTGGCGCGCCGCTCCGACTCGGCGCTGACGCGATGACCGAGTTACCGATGGATTTCCGGAGCCGACGGGCAGACTCGAACTGCCGACCGGCGATTTACGACTCGGCGGTTGACCGCTGCAGCCTGCAGCAAGCCGCATCTCAGGCTCCACCATGAGGACGAGTAGCGGCGGGTGCGCGATCGGCTTGGCGGTGAATCCGAAGTCCGCGCCAGACGGAGAACCGAGATCGGCCGCTCGCCGAGGAGACCCTGACATCCATAATGCGCGCCGAATGAGCCAGGCTTTGGATGGGATGGCCCCTCAGGAGCTCGAGGTGCTCCGGTCTGCGGTCCGCGGCCGGGTCGTCGGTCCCGGCGACCCTGACTACGATCACGTCCGCACGATCTGGAACGGTGCCGTCGAACGACGGCCGGCGGCGTTCGCGCGGTGCACCGGCGTCGCTGACGTGATCGCGGCGCTGCGTTTCGCGCGCGAGCGCGGTCTCCGCATCTCAGTTCGCGGCGGTGGGCACAACGTTGCCGGAAGCGCGCTCTGCGACGGCGGCCTTGTGATCGACCTGCAGCCGATGAAGGGCATGCGACTGGACCTCGACGCGCACCGTCTCGTCGCGCAACCCGGATTGCGCCTCGGCGATGTGGACCACGAGACCCAGCCCTTCGGCCTTGCCGTCGCGGCCGGCATCAACAGCGAGACGGGACTGGCCGGCCTGACCGTCGGCGGCGGTATCGGCTGGCTGATGCGCAAGCACGGCCTCACCATCGATCACCTGGTCGCGGCCGACATCGTCACCGCCGACGGTCGGCTGCTGCGAGCCGATGCTGAGCGGCATCCGGACCTGTACTGGGCGATCCGGGGCGGAGGCGGCAACTTCGGGATAGTCACCGCGTTCGAGTTCGATCTCGTCGAGATTGGCCCGAGCGTCCTCGGCGGAGTCATCTTCTATCCGGCAGAGCTAGCGCGTGAGGTCCTGCGGCGATATCGCGACTGGGCGGCAGCGGCCGCAGAGGAGGTCACGACCATCCTCCTGCTACGCCTCGCGCCGCCACTCCCATGGGTGCCACAGGAGGTCAGGGGACGGCCGGTGCTGGGGATCGGGGCACTCTACGCCGGCATTCCCGACGACGGCGTAGCAATCCTCGCCCCGCTCGCGGAGTTCGGGCCGGTGCTTGCGAACTCCATCCAGCAGCGGCCCTTCGTGCAGCACCAGTCGATGCTGGATGCGAGCGCACCCGCGGGCCGGCTCTACTACTGGAAATCCCATTACCTCTCGGCGCTCACGGATGCCGCTATCGACGTCATCGCTGATAACGCCTGGTCTTTTCGATCGACGATGTCTTTCACGTTGCTGAGTCACCTGGGAGGCGCGATTCGCCGGCGCACCGACGACGAGACCGCGTTCGCCGGGCGCGACGCCGAGTTCGCGATCAACATCAACTGTGCCGCCACCAGAGCGGAGGATTTCGAGCACGACCGCGCGTGGGTCCGGGCGTGGTTCGACGCGCTGGCGCCGCACAGCACGGGCGGCGTGTACGTGAACTTCGTGGGCTCGGAAGGCGATGAGCGCGTGCACGCGGCGTACGGCGAGAAGAACTACCGGCGTCTCGCCGAGATCAAGGCGACACATGACCCGGACAACATCTTCCGGGTCAACCAGAACATCACGCCGACGGTCGTCCCAGCGCGAGCACGGTGATCACCGGCCGGCACCACTCAGGACTACGACGGGCCGGCGTGGCTGCGCCTCTCATGGCAATCCGCGCCGGGCGATGCTGAACGAGTCGAGTTTCCTCGGGATCTCTGAGCCGACGGATGGGGATCCGTCGCGTTGCGGATCGATTTGCGCAGCGGGCGAATCCGGTTTCAGCGCCGAACTAGGGCCCGCTCTTGCCGAGCCGCAGTGCGGGCAAAACCTAAAAGCCTCACCGAGAAGCTTGCCGCAATTGCCACAGTACGGCGCAATGTTCATTACAGTCCGCCGCCCCTGCAGTTGTTCGCCGACACGCGGTCACGCGTGACCTTAGGAAGAATCGACGAGAACCACCGAAATTTGGCCGACCGATCACTGCGCAATGCAGCCACACTCGCAGGCGCGTGGACCTGCGGGCGCAAGTTCACTCAGGCGCCCACTGTCCTGCTCGATCCACTTGAACAACGGCGAATCCAGGTCCTTGGTGAACATTGTCATCGCGCCAGTTTGCATGCGATAGAGGGTCTGATATGACGTCGCTCCGGAATTGATTAAGCGTTGTGCGCCAAGCGTCACGGTGAGGATTACCGCATCCCACCGCTCGCTGCCGGGTTCTCCCGCGAGCGCCAAGAAACGCGGGTGTCGGGATAGTCCCTCGAGCAGCGCAGCGTCAATGCCGATCGTGGATCCGTAGCGGTAGTGGGCCTGCAGCCCGTACTGCCGCGCAGCGGTCTCGAGATCTGGCGCTTGTGTCCCACCCTTTCCATCAGTGCGCGGCAGAAATGGCATCCGATGAACATCGCGGTAGCGATCGCACAACTCGGCGAACGTGTCGAACACGAGCACGGTCTGACGGATCGCCCCTGATTGCTCTCGCATTGTCAGAAGTACCGAGCGGCCAGCCAGCGCATGGAGTCTGTGCCCAGGCACACGAGGCATCTCAAGCGGGATAAGGCTGCTTCGCAGCGCCGCGCGGGCCGCATCATCGCTAAAGAACTTTCCGAACAGCGGCACTCGCGCCTCTCCTCATTTGCGATCGTGAGCGTGTGGCAAGGGTCGCGAACACGACGCGGTATTCCAACACGAACGGGTCTCAGGTGTCACCAAGCGCGAGCGCCTCGCAGAGCCTTCGTCATGCTGAAGGAACGCATCTACACCAATCTGGAGTTAACGCGCCGCGCGGAAGTCCTCGACGGGCTGATGCAGCCGCATCGTCGGGTCCCCTTTGCTGACACATCGCTTAAGAAGAACAGTCCGCGCGCGCGTGCACCGACGCAGCGGTTATTCAGTGAGTCGCCCCGTCGCCGATACCATTCCGCGCATGGCGACCGTCGGCCCGGAGTTGTGCCCCGACTGCGGAGCGCAGATCCGGCGTGCAGGTCTTGGACGGCATCGGACGAGCTTCAGGTGCTACGTGCGCAGCGGCAAGCTACGGCGAGACGGCTGGACTCGCGCGACGAGCGTGGGCGCATATCACGCGAGTTTTATCGCGGCTTGGCCGAAAGAGCACTGGCGAATCGGACCGTCGTTCGACTACGGAGGAGCCGACGGAACCCCACAATTCCTGGGGCACACGGCGACGTATCTTCGATCACCTAGAAGTGACGTTCCAATTGACGTGCTCGTACGCGCCGTTCATGGGTATCGTTCGCACAAACGAACGCGATTCAAAGAGGCTGCGCAGCACGTCCTTCAGGCTCCCTCGCGCGAAGTTCGAAAGTTGGCGGCCGAGGCGCCCGCGGTTCATAGCACTGGCGGGAGGTGGAGCGTCGGCCAGTATGGAGTTGAGGACTAGGGAAGCTAGTCGGGGACGAGCGTTCGGCATGGCTCCCGGTTGCGGGTCTGCTTCGGCGAGGGGTCACTTGTCTGGGTTCGGCTGACGACAGTCGACCTAGGTCATAGCTGGCAACTCGAACGGGATGGATAGCTCGACTTCAGACGGGCAAGATCTTGTTCCCATCGGCGATCGCGGGCATTCGAGCGTCCTCCGCACCAATCTGGAGCGCTAGAAGATGTGACAGCCGTCGATAAGATGCCAGGGTGGCCAATCCAGGTGATTCCGTCCTTTCAATGGCCGTCGAACCAGACATCGACGAAGCACGGGCACTCATCGAACAGAACTGGCACCTTCTCGGGGAGATGCGCGGGTGGTCAGCCGCTCGTCGGCGAACGTACGCCGAGCAACTCGGCGACCTAGGGAATCTCGAGGACCGGAGTCGTCGCGAGCAGACCGGTCGCTATCCACTGGAGCTGCTACAGAACGCGAACGACGCTGCGAGTGACGCGCACATGACGGGCCATGTGCAGTTCGCAGTCACGAAACAAGCGCTTCTCGTTGGGAACGACGGCGCTCGTTTCACGTCCGAGAGGATCCGATCATTGATGCGGATCAGCTCATCTGAAAAAGCTGCGCGACCTAGGCGGACGACGGTCGGCTATAAGGGTGTGGGCTTCAATTCAGCGTTCGAGATCAGCGACACACCGCAGGTCATCACGAGCCGTTTCTCATTTGGATTTGACCGCGTTGGTGCCCGACGTGAAGTCAACAAGGTGTTGGGCGTCCCGTCCGAGGGCATCCCAGCACGACACTATCCGCGCCTCCTTGAATTCGGTGCATGGGCTCTGGACGCCGACATCGTCACGCAGATGCGCGAACGCGGCGCAGTGTCGATCATTCGCCTACCGCTACGCGCGGGCACGAACCAGTCAGATGTTGACGCGCACATCAAAAGTTCGATTGTTCCGGCAACGCTGCTATTTCTGCCGGCGGTCGCAGAAATCACGTTCCTGGATGCAAACGGATCGCGCCATTGGAAGAAGACCGACCGAGGGCGAAGGGCCGACGGTCGGCTGATAGAGATCGATGGCGGTGACCGCACGTTCGCTTGGATCGTCCGCGTGGCTTCAACCCCCATCGACAAAGGCCTGCTCGAGCGTCTACGTGACCCGTTGTGGACGAATCTGGACAGCCTCGACGTTTCTGTCGCCGTCCCATGGAGTGATGGCGCGGTCGACTCGAATGCTCCTCCTCAGCCGCTCTACTCGTACTTCCCCACAGATGACCAGTGGGGTCGCCCGCTTCTCATTCACGGCGACTTTTACATCGATGCGGGTCGAAGACACATCGAGACACGGGGTGAGGGCGGAGAGATTTCGCGGGCCGTCGCACGCGAAGCGGTGCAAAGCGCTGTCGCTCTAGCTTGTTCCCTAAGCAGTCAGGGATATCCGCTTCTGAGAGCGCTATCCGAGCTAGTGCCGGCGGGTGGCTTTGGACAAGAGGTCGGGCAGCTGTTACTTAAGGCGCTTTCGCAGGCCCCGTTCTTACGCACGTTCGGTTCCGGTACTCCACGCCGCCCCGACGAAATCGTAAGGCTGAATTCCAAACCCAGCTCGGTCGCACTGGAGCGCCGTCTTCTGAAGTACGTCGAGCGCGCAGATGAAGTCTTGATGCCCGGCGATGACCTGCCACCCGCGCGCGAGCTGATGAATTCCCTCGCTGTGACGCAGCTCCAGCCGCATGATCTTGGCGCGCGCATCGATCCACGTCCGCTCGACCCCGCTTTGCCGCATTTGTGCGCCGTGCTAATGGACTGGCTAAACGCGCAATCGGAGTGGCAGCGTCCGGGCATCCTTCAAGCTTTGCGTGCTCGTGCAATCTGGCGCGACGAGCACGGCAACTGGTGCTCACCGAACCAAATGAGAGTGCCGATCCGCGACGCGCCGTTATTGCCCCAGTGGTTGCGACCGCGCCTGGCAACTCGGCCGGCGCGAGGACGTGCGCGCGAGCTGTTCGACAAGCTGTCGATAGCGGTGCTCGACGAACGCGCGGGCGCACAACTTGCGATCGATGCGGTGACCCAACCGAAGCTTCCCAGCGCGGCTCGGCTTCGCGACGTCTATCGATACCTCAAGGAGGTCGGGCGACTGCACCCCAAAGCACTGACTGACGTCGCACGGCTAGGTCAAGTGCCGGTGCCAACACGCGACCGAACTCGACAGCGCCGCGCCTGGACGCGAGCCGACGCGACGTACTTTGGTGACGAATGGGTCGCCGTGGAAGGAGCGGAGGCTCTCTACGGTCGTTTCGGCGCAATCGAGTTTCTCGATGAGAGACCTCCGCGGGCCGCTGGCGAGCGGCGCGCTGTTGCGAGATTCCTCGCGACGCTCGGGGTAGCTGCTTTCCCGCGCTCCAGACAAGTGGATTACTCGCTGCCCCACTTCAGTGAGTACGCAGCTTTGCCCGAGACGGTCGAGGCCTCGCAGTGCCCTCAAGGTCACTCGGGTTCGCCGCAAGTCTTGGACGCCGCTGTGCTTGACCGCCTCGATGTCATCCTCGACGCGAAAGAGCCGTCGGCGCTGAGGCTATTGGCGCGGGTTCTTGCTCAGGCGCAGGAGCCTTATGGTCAGCGCGCCACGTACGTCTGTGATCACAGCCATCACCGTGGTCGCGGCACGCGTCGAGTTTTCCTCGGGTATCAACGTTGGCGCCTAGAAACGACGGAATGGGTCCCGGTCACGGGTGAGTTGGCCGGAGGGCCGCTGCGGCGACCGTCCGAGTCGTGGTACCGGGCAAGGACTGGCGGCGAAGATCTACTCCTGCCAATCGCGCTGCTCGAGGAAGGCGTGGCCCGGCGTCTCGCTCTCAATGATTGCGGTCGTCCGTCTTCAGTTGCCGTAGCTCGGGCGCTCGACCGACTTTCGACGAAATATCCCGACTTGTCGGCCGCTGCGATGCCGGTCATGAGAACCACCGAAGTCCTAATGGACTGGTTCGATCAGGCCCTGCAGCGGACCTCGGGCTGGGATGAACAAATCCCGCCCATGGCCGGGGAGACCAGCACGGGCCGGCAATGGTCGCGGCAGCCGCTCGTTAACGATCTACACCTGACTAGCGCTCCGCCAGGAATGGCCCTCTTGCCTTTCGGCCGCTGGCACGGGCTACGCAGGGCGCTCGATCTGCCACGAGTGAGCGAGCGCGTCGAAATCACGGTCCGTCATGGCAAGGCGAACGCGGCCAAGCTGTGGATGGGTGCTGAGCAGCGGGCCATGTTGCTTGCCTTGCTCGAGCGCGCGGGAGGCGATAGGTCCGTGGTGACCAGCCGGCTGCGCTCCCTGGCCGAAACGCGTGCGCAAGGAATCGAGGTCACGGTTTCGACTGCCGACGGATGGGAGTTGGTCGTTCCGCGATCCTTCTTCCTTCAACGCCGTCGCGATAAACGGGGACGGCTCGTTGCCGCGCACCTGTACGTGGGCGAACTAAGTACGGCCGACCAACGCGCGTTGGCAGCGGACCTTGCCGACTACCTCG
>DATDEH010000111.1 GCA_036523395.1 Candidatus Limnocylindria bacterium
CCGCGACGGCTGCATCCCGCCGACGATCAACTACCAGACCCCGGACCCGGGCCTCGACCTCGACTACGTGCCGAACACCGCGCGGGCTCGCAGCATCACCACCGCCCTGTCCAACTCGATGGGCTTCGGTGGGCACAACGCATCGCTGATCTTCGCGAAAGCGTGACACCCGCGGTTCGTCTCTGTCCCGCCGCGCAGCCGACCGAAACCCTCTCTACGCGCGAAACCCCGTCCCTTCGGGGCGGGGACCCCTCGCGCGCGGGGGCCCTCGGTCGGCTGCGCGGCGTATGTTCGGCCCGCCGGGCATCATCGCTTTCGTGAGCTCGCTTGCTGGAAGGACTGCCCTCGTCACGGGCGCTGCACGCGGTATCGGACGCGCGACCGCGGTGCGACTTGCGCGCGATGGCGCGAAGATCGCGATCAACTACAAGGGCAACGCCGAGGCCGCGGCGGAGGCAAAGCGGCTGGTCGAGCAGGCAGGCTCGACAGCGACGCTGATCCAGGGCGACGTCTCCGTCGACGCCGACGCCGAACGCGTCGTCAAGGAAGCGCTGGCGTTCGGCGGTGGAAGGCTCGACATCCTCGTGAACAACGCGGGCATCACGCGCGACAACCTGTTGATCCGTATGAGCGCGGAAGAGTGGGACGCCGTTCTCGACCTGAACCTTCGCGGCGCGTTCCTCGTCACGAAGGCGGCGATGCGGCCGATGATGAAGCAGCGCGGTGGACGCATCGTGAACGTGTCATCGGTGTCGGGTATCGCTGGCAACGCGGGTCAGGCGAACTACTCGGCGGCGAAGGCCGGGCTCATCGGGTTCACGAAGACGGTCGCGCGCGAGATGGCCAGCCGCAACATCACGTGCAACGCCGTGGCCCCCGGCTTCGTGCCGACGGACCTCACGAGCTCGCTGCTGAAGCAGATGGAAGAGACGATCCTCAAGCAGATCCCCCTTGGACGGTTCGGGACGGTCGAGGATGTCGCCGGCGCCATCGCGTTCCTCGCGTCCGATGAGGCCGCGTACATCACAGGTCAGGTCATCGTCGTCGACGGAGGCATGGTCACCTAGCGACGGCAGCACGCTTCCCGCCTAGGATTTCAGAATGTCCCCTCGTCGCCTCGCGCTCGTCGCGAGCATCGCCGTCATCGTCTTCGCGCTCGATCGGATCACCAAGATGTGGGTCGAGCAGAACATCCCGCTGTTCGAGGCGCGGCCGGTCGTCGGTGAGTACGTGCGGATCGTCCACACGCAGAACAGCGGCGCCGCGTTCGGCCTCTTGCCGGAGCGCACCACGCTTCTGTCGGTCTTGTCGGTGCTGGCGGTCCTTGCGATCGTCTATTACTACCGTCAGTTCGCGAACTCATCGCCACTCGTCACGGCGACCCTCGGCATGCAGCTCGGCGGCGCGTTCGGAAACCTGCTGGACCGCGTGACGCAGGGCTATGTCGTGGACTTCGTCGACGTCGGCATCCCGAACGGCTTCCGCTTCTGGGCGTTCAACGTTGCGGATTCTTCGATCGTGCTGGGCATCATCTTCGTCACCCTGCTGCTGTGGCAGGAGGAGCGGAAGACGGCCGCGCGGGCGGCATGACCGACACGATCGCGCTGCGCGTCGACGCCGGTGGCCAGCGCGTCGACAAGTTCCTGGCGGAGCACAGCCTTCTCTCGCGCAGTGCGATACAGCGCCTCGCGCGCGACGGGCACGTGCGCGTCAACGGCGCCTCGGTCGAGCCGGCATACAAGCTGCGCGAGGGGCAGGAGCTCGTCGTCGAAGTCCCGGAGGCGGAGCCCGATGTGCTCCTCCGCGCCGAGGACATCGCGATCGACGTGCTGTACGAGGACGAGGACGTCGTCGTCGTGAACAAGCCCGCGGGTCTCGTCGTGCACCCGGCCCACGGACACAAGACAGGAACGCTCGTGAACGCGATGCTCGGACGCATCACGTCGACCACCGGACGCGAGAGCGGCCGCCCGGGCATCGTGCACCGGCTCGACAAGGACACGAGCGGCGTGATGGTCGTCGCGAAGACCGACGTCGCGCAGCTCGCGCTCGGGCGGCAGCTCCAGGCGAAGCGGTTCGCGAAGGAGTACCTGGCGCTCGTCTGGGGCGACCCTGGTGACAGCGCGACTGTCGTCGAGGCGCCCCTTCTTCGCGACGCGGAGGACCGGCGTCGGATGGTGGTGCGCGCCGGCGGGCGCGACGCGGTGACGCGCTTCGAACGCATCGCCGCATGGGGCGGCGGTGACCGCACCGCGCTCCTGCACGTCGAGCCGGTCACCGGACGCACGCACCAGATCCGCGTCCACCTCGCTTATGCGCATTTCCCTATCGTTGGCGACCCGGTGTATGGACGGCGCGGCGATACGAGCGGACTCGCGCGCCAGTTCCTCCACGCGTGGCGACTCACGGTCCGGCTGCCACACGCCGGCGAACGCACCTTCACGGCACCGCTCGCACCCGATCTCGTCGCGCACCTCGAGCGGCTCGGCCCGCCCGCATCGCGAACGGCCCTGTTCGTGGAGGTGTCGTGAGCGTCGACGGCAAAGGTCTGCTGGTGATCATCTCGGCTCCGTCCGGGGCGGGGAAAGACACCGTCATCGACCGGCTCGTGCAGATGCAGAAGCTGAGCGACGCCGTCGTGTACGTCACCGCGACGAGCCGCAAGCCGCGGCCGGGTGAGGTCGACGGCGTGCGGTACTACTTCTATTCGCCGGAAAAGTTCCGCCAGGAGATCGAGGAGGGCAACTTCTTTGAGTGGTCGATCGTGCACGGCGAGTTCAAAGGAGTCCGGCGCGACATCCTGGGCGACACGCTGCGCAACCACAAGATCGTGATCGTCAAGCCCGATCCGCAAGGTATGCGGAAGATCAAGTCGCAGCTGCCGGAGGCGCTGACCATCTTCATCATGCCGCCGTCGATCGAAGCGCTGCAGCGTCGCCTCGAGCATCGCGGCACCGAGACGCCGGAGCAGCGTGCGGTGCGTCTGCGGAACGCCGAGATCGAGATGGCGGCCACGCCGGAGTACGACTACGTCGTGGTGAACGAGGACGGCAAGATCGACGAGACCGCCGATCAGATCGCCGACATCATCAAGAAAGAGGCGAAGCGACCGCGGCACTACGACCTTTGACCCCGCGTACCGCCGAGGTCGCGGTCTTCGCCGGCGTTCGCGGCCCAGCGCGCACGTTCACCTATTCGGTGCCCGACGGTCTCGTGCTCGAGCCAGGGCATCTCGTTCGTGTTGGATTCGGACCGCGTTCCGTAGCCGGCGTCGTCATACGGCTCGATGCGCCATACGAGGGGACGCTCCGCGCGATCGACGCGCTGGTACACCCGCTCCCGCTGCTGCGATCGCATCAGCTCGCGCTCGCCGCGTGGATCGCGGCCGAGTACCGCTCCGGCATCGCGGACGCGGTCCGCGCGATGCTGCCGCCGGCGCTCGCCGCTCGGGCGCGCGTCGGTCTGCCCACGGCGCGTGGTGACCGGCGAGAGGCCGTCTTCGCCCTGACGCCGGCCGGTCGCGAGGCCCTCGCGAGTCCGACGCGCATCGGCGCGCGTCAGCTTGCGACGCTGCGTGCGCTCGCGGCGGGCGCCGTGAGCTCCGCGGAGCTCACCGAAGCGGCTGGAAGCGCGATCGCGGCGCGCGCGCTCGCAAAACGCGGCCTGGTGCTCGAGGGCGCGCGCAGCGTCCGGCGCATCCCGCGCGAGTTCGCGCTCGGCGAGGACGACGCGGTGCGTGACGCGACCGCCACCGCGGGCCAGGCCGACGCCCTACAGACGATCCTTGGCAGCCTCGGCACGAACGCGCCGTTCCTGCTGCACGGCGTGACCGCGAGCGGAAAGACCGAGGTCTACCTCCGCGCCGCGGCACGCGCGCTCGCGATGGGCTACGGCGTGATCGTGCTGGTGCCAGAGATCGCGCTGACCGCGCAGGTCGTCGCCCGGTTCGTCGCGCGCTTCGGGGTGCGGGTCGCGCTACTGCATTCGGCGCTGTCCGCCGGCGAGCGCTACGACGAGTGGCGGCGGGTCCTCGATGGAACGGCCGACGTCGTCGTCGGTTCGCGCTCGGCGCTCTTCGCGCCGCTCGAGCGGCCCGGGCTCGTGATCGTCGACGAGGAGCAGGAGCCCTCCTATAAACAGGAGAGCGCGCCGCGCTACCACGCCGTCGACACGGCGCTGGCACTCGGCCGGATCGCCGGCGCCGTCGTCGTGCTGGGGAGCGCGACGCCGCGCGTCACGACGTATCACGCCGCGACGACCGGAGCGCTGCGCCTCCTTCCACTCCCAGAACGTGTGAGCGACCTCTCGATGCCGCCGACGACGATCGTCGACCTTCGGCTCGAGCTCAAAGCCGGAAACCGCGGAACGCTCTCGCGCGCGTTGCGACTCGCGCTCGAACGCACGGTCGCGCGAGGCGAGCAGGCGATCCTCTATCTCAATCGCCGCGGCTTCGCGACCGTCGTGCTCTGCCGCGACTGCGGGTACGTCGTGAACTGTCCGGCCTGCGACATCCCCTTCGCCTATCACATCGATGGAACGCTGGTGTGCCACCGCTGCGGACGGCGCGGCACACCCCCGGACCGCTGCTCGAAATGCGGGAGCGCTCGGATCAAGCATCTCGGGGTCGGCACCCAGCGCGTCGAGGAAGAGGTGCGCGCGATCGTTCCGAAGGCCGCGCTGCTGCGACTCGATCGCGACGCGGTGCGCTTGAAGGGCTCGCACGCCGCCCTGTTCGAACGCATGCGATCGCGGCGCGCGCAGGTGATCGTCGGGACCCAAATGGTCGCGAAGGGTTTCGACCTTCCCGGTGTCTCCCTCGTAGGCGTCGTGAACGCCGACACGATCCTCAGCCTCCCCGACTTCTCATCGTCCGAGCGGACCTTCCAGCTTCTCACCCAAGTGCTCGGTCGATCGGGTCGCGGGCCCGCGGGCGGCCGGGGCATCGTGCAGACGTATCTGCCCGATCACTACGCGGTCCGTGCGGCCGCGGCGCACGACTACGCGACGTTCGCCGAGGCCGAGCTCGACGGCCGCAAGCGATTCGGCTACCCGCCGTTCGCGAAGCTAGTCCTCCTTCAGACGCAAGCGAAGCGCGCGGACACGGTCGAGCGGCGCGCGGACGCGTATGCGAAGACGCTACGCGCCGACGCTGCGGGCGATGCGGAGGTGCTCGGTCCGGCCCCGGCGTTCGCTGCGAAGCGAGCCGGAGCATTCCGCATGCAGCTCGTGCTGCGCGGCGCACGACCGCAGGCGCTCCTCGACCGCGTCCCCCCCTCGGCGGAGTGGACGGTCGACGTTGACCCGGTGACACTTCTCGGATGAGCGAGAGCCTCGCCGAGAACGAGCGGGACGAGCCGCAGCCACCGCGCCTCCGCATCGCGAAGGGATCACCGTGGCGGATCGATCCGGGCCGCCGCGCGAAATGGTCCGCCCCGGCGTTCGTCGCCGCGCACGCCGTCGAGGTGCGCCAGATCGGCGATCCGGTGCTGCACGCCCCAGCGAAGAAGCCGCGCATGCACCGCGGCGACCTCGAGGTGCTGGCGCAGCGGCTGTTCGCGTCGATGGTCGCGGCTCGCGGGATCGGCATCGCCGCGCCGCAGATCGGCGTCCCACTCCGCGTCGCGATCATGGACGTGGACGAGGCCGGGATCGTCGCGATCGAACCGAAGATCGAATGGGTGAGCGACGAGGCCGATGAAACGAGCGAAGGTTGTCTGTCGGTGCGGGGCATGTACGGAATGCTCGAGCGGCCGTTACAGGCGCGGCTCGTGGCTTTGGACATCACCGGCAAGAAGTTCGTCATCGAGGGCGAGGAGTTCGGCGCCCAGTGCATGCTCCACGAGACCGATCACCTGAACGGCGTCCTGTATGTCGACCGTCTCAAGTCGCGTGACGACCTTCACCCGGTGGAGGTAGACGAGCCGACCAGAGAGGACGAGGGAGAGCGGCTGCGGTCCTGAAGCGCGCGAGTGGTGCTCGGTGACGCGCACCGTGTTCCTCGGAACACCGGCCTTCGCCGTTCCGTCGCTCGAGGCGGTGGATCGCCTGCGCGATCGCGGCGCGCTCGAGCTCACGGCCGTCGTGACACAGCCTGACCGCGCCGGCGACCGTGGGCGTCTCGGTGTCCCCGAGGTGAAGGCCCGCGCGCTGGCGTTCGGCGTGCCGGTGCTGCAGCCGGCCCGCATCGATGAGGCCGCGCTGCGCGAGATGCTCGCGCTTCGTCCAGAGCTCCTGGTATGGGCGGCATACGGCAACCGGATCCCCAGGGCGCTGCTCGACGCGGTGAGAGGACGCGCGGTGAACGTGCACGCGTCGCTCCTGCCGCGCTGGCGTGGTGCCGCGCCGATCGCGCACGCGATCCTCGCGGGCGATCAGGAGACCGGCGTCACGCTCATGGAGGGAACGGCCGCACTCGACGAGGGCCCGATCCTCGCGCAGGAGCGCACGCCGATCGGCGAGGCGGAGTCGGCGGGCGACCTCACGCGACGGCTCGCCCTGCTTGGCGCCGGCCTGCTCGAGCGCGAGCTGCCGCGCTACATCGCGCGGGACCTCGAAGCCACGCCGCAGGATTCGTCGCTGGCGACGCTGGCACCGAAGCTCACGTCGCGCGACGGCGAGCTCGACTTCGCGCGGCCCGCGGACGAGCTGGCCCGCAGGGTACGCGCGCTCACGCCCGAGCCCGGGGCATGGACGACATTTCGCGGCGACCGTCTCGTCGTCGCGGGCGCGACGGTGTCCGGCGGCACGCCGAAAGAGCACGGGGCGCTCGAGATCCATGACGGGCGGCCCGAGGTCGCGGCCGGCGCGGGATGGCTGCGCCTCGAGATGGTCCGCCCCGCGGGCAAGAGGACGATGACCGGTGAGGACTGGGCGCGCGGCCTGCGCGGCATCGTCGGAGCGCACCTGCCGTCGTAGCGCCGGCGGTCACCGCGAGCCGCGACCGGTACGCTCGTCAGGTGAAGGCGACGAGGCCCGCGATCAGCGACATCGATGAGCGAACCCTCGTCGGGTGGCTGCGCGACCGGCAGGAACCCGCCTACCGCGCGCGACAGATCCGGCGCCACATCGCGCGCGGCACGGAATCGAGCTGGGACGAGCTCACCGATCTGCCGAAGGCGCTTCGCGACCTGCTCGCGCGCTCGTTCCGGTTCAGCGCCGTCGAGCCGGAGACCGAGATCGCGAGCGCCGACGGCGAGACGCGGAAGGCGCTGCTGCGATTGCACGACGGCCATCACATCGAATCGGTGCTCATGCCGCACCACGGCGCGCGCAACTCGGTCTGCTTTTCCACACAAGCGGGCTGTCCGATGGCCTGCGCGTTCTGTGCGACGGGTGAGATGGGCCTGGTGCGCAACCTCACGGTCGGCGAGATCGTCGATCAGGTCCGGCACTGGCAGCGCGAGCTCGTCGCGCGAGGCGAACGTGTCTCGCACGTCGTCGCGATGGGAATGGGGGAGCCGCTCGCGAACTTCGACGCGACCGTCGCCGCGGTCCGGGTGCTCATCGACCCGCAGCTCTTCGGCATCAGCCCGCGCCGCGTGACGATCTCGACCGTCGGCGTGGTGCCGCAGATGGACCAGCTCGCGGCGCTCGACCTACCGATGAACCTGGCGGTCTCGCTGCACGCGCCGAACGACACGGTCCGCGGCGCCATCGTGCCGCTGAACAAGCGCTGGGGGATCGACGAGGTGCTGGCCGCGTCCGCGCGTTATGTCGCGAAGACCAAGCGCCGCGTGACGTTCGAGTACGTGCTGCTCGCCGGCGTGAACGATTCCGACAAGGACGCGATGGAGCTGGCCGAGCGTATCAAGCAGCTGGGCGAGACCTCCGGGTATCACGTCAACCTGATTCCGGTGAACAAGGGGCCGGGCGGGTTCGCGCGTCCATCGGAGAAGCGCATGGAGCGCTTCGCGGAGATCCTTCAGGAGCACCAGATCGCGGCGACGCTACGCATCAGCAAGGGACAGGACATCGCCGCGGGTTGCGGTCAACTGAAGGTGCCGGAAGGAACGGCCGAGGTCGCGGCGGTCTAGCGCGCCTTCGCCTTTTCGCGCTTCTTGGCCATGCGCGCGTCCTTCGTCTGATTGCGACGGCACCGCGTGCAGATCAGCAGCTTCTCGCCGGAGACCAGCGACACATGAAGGTTCGCGTCGAAACGACGGTGCGTGTGCACCTTCGAGTGACTGACGGCGGATCCGAACGCCGCGGTCTTCCCGCAGATCGCGCAGGCGCGTGGCATCAGCGGCATCTCCTCAGATGGGGGAATGAACGTCAATGGTACTGTCGCGCCCATCGCGACGCAATGTGACGGCACCACCCTGTTACGCGTTCTCGAAGCCGCCGCCGATCGTCTCGAGCGCGCGGTCGATGAGGTGAACGCGCTGAACGTGTATCCGGTGCCTGACGGCGACACTGGAACGAACATGGTCCACACCGTCCACTCCGCACTGAAGCATGCGCGCGCCGCGGAGCCGACGCTTGCAGCGGTCAGCGCTGCCGCGGCCCACGGCGCGCTCATGGGCGCGCGTGGCAACAGCGGCGTGATCCTCTCGCAGATCATCCGCGGCTTGAAAGACGCGCTCGCGAACGCACCGGACCTCGGTACTCGCGAGCTACGCGCCACGCTCAACCTCGCGCGCCGGCACGCGCACGATGCGGTCACCGCACCTGCGCCGGGCACGATCCTGACCGTGACCGTGGCTGTCGAGGACGCGGCGGCGGATGACTCCGGTGGCGTCGCGGCCATGCTGCGACGACTGGTGCAGGCCGGCGCAGAGGCGGTGACCCGCACGCAGATGGAGAACCCGGTGAACAAGGCGGCGGGGGTCGTCGATGCCGGCGCGAAAGGCCTCTGGTACCTGTTGGATGGTGCGCTTGCCGCGGTCGAGGATCGAAGTCCGACGATCACCGCCGCGGCGACCCGCTCGCAGGCGGCGCCGGCGCACGCTATTGCCAGCGAGGTCTCCTCGTGGGCGGGCGCGTACGACGTCCAGTTCCTCGTCGAGAACCCGTCGCGGCCGATCGAAGACATCCGGGCGGAGATGACGAAGTTCGGCGCGGACTGCGTGCTCGTTGTCGGCGACGAGTCGGTGATGAAGGTCCACGTACACACGCTCCAGCCGGACAAGATCGTCGCGATCGGCATGACCGCGGGCCGGCTGGGCGATGTGGTGGTCGAGGACCTCGACGCGATGACCAAGCAGCACGAGGCGGCGACCGGGATCGTCATCGAGCCTCCGGCCCGATCGCCCGCGGCTGCGGTCGGTGTCGTCGCGGTCGTGCCTGGTGCGGGGTTCGCGACCGTCGCGCGCTCACTGGGAGCGACTCCACTCCGGGGCGCCGCCTCGATGAATCCGTCGACTGAGGAGCTACTCGGCGCGATCCGCGAGGCGAATGCGCGGCACGTCGTCGTCCTGCCGAACGACAAGAACGTCATCCTCGCGGCGCAGTCCGCGGCGAAGCTCGCCGATGTCGAGGTCACGGTGATCCCGACGCGCACCGTGGCGCAGGGGATGGCTGCGCTCGTCGCATTCGATGCGACGAAAGACGCGGCGCAGGTCGCCGACGAGATGCGTGAGGTCGCCGATCGCGCCCACGGGATCGAGGTCACGCGCGCGAGTCGCTCGACAACGGTCGATGAGCAAGATGTGCGCGCGGGTGAGGCGATAGCGCTACTCGACGGTCGCGTCGTCGCCCACGGTGACGACGAGGCGTCGGTCCTGGTCGACGCCGCGAAGCGACTTACTGATGCCGAGCTCTTCACGCTGTATTCGGGTGCCGACGTGGATCCGGCGCGCGTGCAGCACGCCGCGCAGCGACTACGCGCCGCGTGCCCTCGCGCCGAGGTCGAGGTGATCGACGGCGGCCAGCCGCATTACCCGTTCATCGTCGCGGCCGAGTGACCCTCGCGGCCTTCTTTGGCGCGGCCCGCTTCTTCGGCGCGGCCTTCTTCTTCGGCGCGGCGGCTTTGTCGCCCCAGCTGATCCCGTGGGCCTTTGCCCACTCGTGCCACTCCGGCACGGGGTGGCTGACGGTCCAGAGGAAGTGGTAGATGCCACTGTCGCCAACGAACTTGAAGCGCTTTTTGAGGTCCGTCGCGAGCTCCTCGTAGTCGGCAAACGAACGAATGTGCCTGCGGAACCCGCCGTCGCGCTCGAGATCGAGGATCGCGCGCGCGTTGTGGACCACGGCGGAGATCTTCGGTCGGCTGCGAATGACACGGGTGTCTGTCGCGAGCGCGTCGATCTCGCGGTCGCCCATGCGCGCGACGCGCTCGACCTGAAAACCCCGGAAGGCGGGCTTGATGGTGGACCACTTCGCGTCGACGACCCGCCAGCTGATCCCCGCCTGGAAGACGCTCTTGCTCAGCTGCTCGAGGTAGTCGTCGATAGTCTTAGGTCTGATGCGCGGAGGCGCTTCCATCAGGGTGTGACTCTAGACCGAAGGGGGCCGACTGTGCGGCAGTCGCTCGCGTCCGCGACTAGGCCGAACAGCTCGCTCGAGCTTCCGGTCACGGCGCTGCCGGGGATCGGAGACGACTCGGCGAAGCTGCTGGACCGCATCGAAATCCGCACGATCGGCGACCTTCTGTGGCATCTGCCGCGGACGTACGTGGACTTCTCGAAGTTCACAGCGCTGAAAAGCGTGCGCGCGGAGCAGGAGCAGACCGTCGAGGCGGTCCTCGGTCGGATCGCTCAGCGGCGCACGGCGCGCGGGCAGCTCATGACCGAGGTCGAGCTGCTGGACCCGCAGGACCGCTCGCCCACCAACGTGCGTGCGACGTGGTTCGGCCGTCAGTTCATCAAGGAGCGCTATCCGGAAGGGCAGCTCGTACGGCTCTCCGGAAAGGTGAAGTTCTTCGGACGCTCGCTCCAGTTCTCGAACCCGAAGATGGAGAACGCCGCGGCCGAGGCAGTGCACACGGGCCGCATCGTGCCGATGTATCGACTGACCGAGGGTCTGAAGGAAGGCCACCTCCGGCGCTGGCTGCACACCGCGGTGATGGGTGGCGCGAAGCGAACGCCGGTCGTGCGCGAGGTCGCCGATCCGTTACCTGAGGCGGTGCGCACGCGCCGCTCGTTGGTGCCGATACAGGACGCGCTCCGCGAGGTGCACTTCCCGTCGGAGTGGAAGGATCTCTGGACCGCGCGACGGCGTCTCGCCTTCGACGAACTCCTCGTGCTCCAGCTCGCGCTGGGTCAGCGGCGCGCGCGCTGGACGAAAGAGGCGAAGGCGCTGCCGCTGCACGCGGACGATGCGGAGATCGCGCGGTGGACCCGAGAGCTCCCGTTCACGCTGACGGCAGATCAGCTGGAAGCCTTCCGGCAGATCCGCTCGGACCTCGCGCGCCGCGTCCCGATGTCACGCCTGCTCGAAGGAGACGTCGGTTCCGGCAAGACCGTCGTCGCGGCTCTAGCGGCGCGGATCGCCGTGGTGTCGGGTTCGCAGGCCGCGTTGATGGCGCCGACGGAGCTTCTCGCGGAGCAGCATCATCGCTCGCTCGACACGCTGTTCGCGGCGGGCGGCCCGAGCCACGCTCTGCTGACCTCGAGCGTGACCGGTCCCGCACGTCAGCAGATCCTTGCCGATCTGGCGTCGGGCGAGCTGGACGTCGTCGTCGGCACGCACGCCCTCGTTGAAGAGACCGTGGCGTTCAAGCGGCTCGGTCTCGCGATCGTCGACGAGCAGCATCGCTTCGGCGTTCGACAGCGCGCGACGTTCCGCGAGAAGGGGATCGACCCGCACCTGCTGCTCACCACTGCTACGCCCATCCCGCAGACGCTCTCGCAGACCGTGTATCGGGACCTCGACATCTCAGTGCTGCATCAGATGCCATCCGGCGTGCAGTCGATCCGCACCGAGGTGCGCCAGCACGCGGCGCTGCCCAAGGTCTGGCCGTGGGTGAAGGAGCGCGTGGCCGCTGGCGAGCAGGCATTCGTCGTGACGCCGCGCATCGAGGAGGATCCCGCGGACGACATCCCGAGCGCCGAGGCAACGTTCCGCGACCTCGAATCCAAGGACCTCGCGGGTGTGCGTCTCGCTCTCTTGCATGGACGAATGCCGGCGCGCGAGCGCGACGACGTGATGCGACGATTCGCGGCGCGCGAGCTCGACGTGCTCGTGGCGACGACGGTCGTGGAGGTCGGCATCGACATTCCGAACGCGACGGTGATGATCATCCTCGGCGCCGAGCGTTTCGGACTCGCGCAGCTGCATCAGCTGCGCGGGCGCGTCGGCCGCCGTGGGCAGCGCGCGTTCTGCATCCTCGTGAGCGCGAAGGCGGATGGATCGGATCGGCTCGCCGCGATGACCGAGAAGAAGCCGGGTACGGATGAGCCGCTCGACGGGTTCGATCTCGCGAAGCGCGATCTGCAGATCCGCGGAGCCGGCGAGTTCCTCGGCAAGCGGCAGAGCGGCGAGGGGAACGAGCTGCGGATCGTCGACATGGCCGACGTCGATCCGGTGCTGCTGGAAGAGACGACGGTCGAGGCGGACCGGATCCTCGCCGCGGATCCGCAGCTCGAGAGTCCCGAGCACGCTTCGCTCGAGCACGCCGTCGCGGAACTCTGGCGCCGTTACGCGCTGGCGTGAGGGTCATCGCCGGCAGCGCGAAGGGTCGCGCGCTCGACGCGCCACGCGGCGGCGCGACGCGACCCGCGACGGATCGGATCCGCGAGACGCTCTTCGCGATCCTCGAACCCATCCTCGCGGACGCGCGTGTGCTCGATCTCTTCGCTGGGGCAGGCACGCTCGGGATCGAGGCGCTCTCGCGCGGGGCGGCTCACGCAACCTTCGTGGAGCGTTCGGCGGAAGCGCTGAAGGCGCTGCGCAAGAACATCAAGGCGACCGAGTTCGACGACCACGCTGTCGTCATCGCCGCGAACGTCCTCGGATTCCTGGAACAGTCGGCCACCGGCCCGTACGACGTCGTGTTCTGCGATCCGCCTTTCGCGGACGTCGCGCTCCTTGAGGCGACCCTCGCCCATCCGCATCTCGCTGCCGCTCTCGGCCCCGATGCGAGCGTCGTTGCGCGGGTGCACAAAAAGCATCAGCCGAGGCTCCCGGAAGGCGCCGGCGTGCAGCGCGTCAAGGACATCGGCGAGGAAAGCCTCCTGTTCCTACGGTACGATGGCGGTCGCGGAGGAGGGTGACCTTGGACATCCAGTTCCTGGTGGAACGCTTGGAGTCGCTCGTCGTGAACGCACGCAAAGTCCCGATGACGAGCCAGGTCATCCTCGAACAAGCGGCGATCCTCGACGTCATCGATCAGCTGCGCGTCGCGATCCCCGAGGAGGTGCGCCAGGCGCGGCGCATCAATCAGGAGAGCGACCGCGTCCTCTCGAAGGCACGCGAGGAAGCGGAGCAGATCATCGGTGCGGCACAGGAGCAGGCGGCGCTTCTGCTCCAGGATCAATCGATCCTTCGCGAGGCCGAGACGAAGGCGCAGGAGCTTCTCGAGAAGGCGCAGGCGAAGTCCGATGAGACGATGAGCGGCGCCGACCAGTACGCCGCTGACGTCCTGGTCCGTCTCGAGAGCGATCTTGTGAAGTCCCTGTCCATCATCAAGAGGAGCCTCGAGGTCATCGAGGAGCGCAAGCCGCAACCGACCGAGGGGTAATCGAATGATCGTCAACGTCGCTCCGCTGCTGAAGCAGCCCGTGGGCGCGCAAGCCGACTACCACGTTGCTGAGTCGCCGATCGATCCGCACGGCGACAACTCCGGATTGCTCGAGGCTGGAGCCGTGTCGATCGACGCCGAGATCACCGCGACCCACACGAACCCCGGCGCGTATCTCGAAGGCGCGGCCGATGCGAGCCTCGAAACGATCTGCAGCCGCTGTCTCATTCCGATCGAGACGCCGGTCCATGCGGACTTCGCCGAGCAGTACTACGCCAGGTTTGGTGTGTTGTCCGGCGAGTCGCTAGGCGAAGCACCGACGGATGCGAAGACGATCGGCTCGGACTTCAAGATCGATCTCACCCCGCTCCTGCGGGAAGAGATCTTCCTCGCCGCGCCCTTCGCACCGCTCTGCCGGTCGGACTGCGAGGGCCTCTGCCAGGTATGCGGTGACGACCTGAACCAGCGCCCGCATCAGCACGAGGCCGCTGTGGACGAGCGATTCGCGAAGCTCGAGAAGCTTCGCGACTTCCACGCCGAGCGCGACTAGCGCACGAAGAGCGTCCGCCAGATCCCGTTCACCGCGTCGAACGCGGTGAAACTGTCGAGGAAGCGGTCGAAGTGCAGGAAATACTCCTGCGCCTCCTTGCCAAGTAGCAGCAGCACGAGAGCGACCGCGGCGTCACGTCGCGACAGCGTCGTGCCGGGCCGGTAGTGATGGAGCGCGGCGACGGCGATGAACCAGAACTCGAACACGTTGGGAAAGACGAGGAGCGTCCAGCGAGCACCGCTGAGCTCGAAGACGACCTCGCCGATCATGCGGTACGCGAAGAGCCCAGCCGCGACGCCGCGCTCGAGGCCGGCCCAGCCGAGCGCGACCTTCAGGAACACGAGCATGTAGGCGAGGTCGCAGAGCTTGTCGAGGCGCTGGTAGTCGTCGATGCCCCCGATCGCGTCCATGAGGAACAGGTCCGAGAAGTCGGTGACGATCGCGAAGAGCCCGCCGGCGAGGGGCCAGCGCAGCGCGGGCAGCGCGCCGAGGACCCGAAAGGCGACGAACACCGCGATCTGCCAGGTCATTTGACCCATAGAATCATCGAGAACGACATCAAGGAGAGCAGTCTTTGGCAGGTCATCCCAAGAAACGCATCCCGCACGCCGCGCAGGGCGAGCGCCGCAGCCATCTGGCGCTGAAGGCGCAGAATCTCGTGCCTTGTCCCCAGTGCAAGAGCCCCAAGCCCCCGCACCAGGCATGTCCGCACTGCGGCATGTTCCGCGGCCGCCAGGTCCTCAAGATCAAGGCGAAGCGCACCGCGGCATAGGCCCGTGCGCATAGCGGTCGACGCCATGGGTGGCGACCACGCCCCGGACGAGATCGTCCGGGGCGCGCTGCTGTATCGGGAGAAGGGCGGCACCGCGGACGTCGTGCTGGTAGGGCAGGACGAGCGCCTGCGTCCATTGCTCGGGGGCGCGCACTCGGGGATCGAGATCCACCCCGCAGCCGAGGTCATCGCGATGGACGAGCATCCCGCGAACGCGCTGCGCCGGCGGTCGGACACGTCGATCGGAGTCGCGACGACGCTTGTGAAGAAGGGCGAGGCCGACGCGGTCGTGTCGGCAGGTAGCACCGGCGCGACGATGGCTGCGGCTCTTCTGGTCCTCGGTCGGGTACGCGGGATCGACCGTCCCGCGCTCTGCGGCATGCTCCCGGTCCTCGGCGAGCGTCCCGCGACCTGTCTCCTCGACGCCGGCGCGACGATGGACGCGGACGCGAAGAACCTCGTGCAGTACGCGCGAATGGCGACCTGGTTCATGCAGAAGGTGCACGGCGTCGCCAGCCCATCGATCGGTCTCATCAACGTCGGCGAAGAGCCCGAGAAGGGCGACAAGATCCGGCTCGAGGCTCATGCGCTTCTGTCCGCGAGCGACATGAACTTCTTCGGCAACATCGAAGGACGCGACGTGCTCCGCGGCGTCACCGACATCTCGCTGTGCGACGGTTTCACGGGCAACGTGCTCGCGAAGGGACTCGAGAGCGCGTTCGACGTCGTCCAGGTGGGGATACGCGGGGACATCTTCGGCGGGCCGCTGGGCAAGATCGCGGCGCTGTTGGCGTATCCGGGTATCCGGAAGTTCCGGCACCGCTTCGACTACGACCAGTACGTGTCCGCGCCGCTCCTCGGCATCGCGGGTGTCTCGATCGTCACGCACGGGCGCGCTCGCGCGAACATGGTCCGCTGGGCGATCGCGGTCGCCGAGCGCGCCGTGTCGTCGCGCCTGGTCGAGGCAATCGGCTCCAGCGCGGCCACCGCCGCTTGAAGCAGCGAGCGCCGCGCGCCGGCCGTCACCCGGCGCGTCGCGTCGCGCT
>DATDEH010000112.1 GCA_036523395.1 Candidatus Limnocylindria bacterium
TCGCCACTCTTCGGTTGCATCTGGATGTAGCTGCAACCGGTAGTGATTGCCATTGCGATGAGCAGCGCGAGGAAACGCATCACCATCCGCCCAGTTTGGGCTGCTGCGCGGGACTCGCTAGCCCGTACCTTCGACCTATGACGTGAGGGGCCGGGCCTTCGTGGCGTCCCGCGGGCCATCCGGAGCCGACCCCGGGTCTCGAACCCGGAACCTGCGGTTTACAAAACCGAAGCTGGCGGTGCCACGTGATGTCAGGAGCAATCAATCCGGGCGTTCCATGGCTATCGATGTGCCTCGATGGTCACCGTGTGTCCGGGCATTGCTACTTCAGTTGCTACGGAACAAACGCCGCGTGTCGAGCACCTTAAGGCAACGTCAGCTACAACTCGGACAAGATCTCGACCGAATCAGCTCGATAGTCGTAGGTCATCGGCGGTGCTCCGTCCGGCCGCCATAACGCCTCGTGGTTTGGCTTCAGATCGAGCCTGCCCGCGGACGCGGGCTGTCGGCCAAAGTCAGCTACGTCGAATCGCCAGTCGAAGTCGCGGTGACTCGGGACCGCCCTGAAACCAACGCCGGTCAGGGCAAGGAGGCTCAGCCCTACGACGTTCGCTCCGACGAGTCGCGCGGCCGCCGGCCGCCAGTCTTCTCGTTTCGAGCGCTCGTAAATGCGTCTGCGCGGTCCGAGATACCACCCGTACGCCGAATTGAGGGACAGCCGAACGCTGCCATCACCAGACTTTGTCCTCGCGTCGATCCAATTTGGCAACCGAAACACGATGGACTCACCCGGCAAGAGTCGGCCTCGCAGCAGGGAGCACATCTTGACGCCGCGCGGAAGCCCCCAATGCCTGAATTGGGAACGACAGCCAGCACTGCAGATTTCCGTGTTCCAGCGGAGCGTGGCCGAGAACACTCTTGAGTGGATCGATCAGCTGACTTTGCAATAGGGCCGAGCGTTACCCGGTCTTCGTCCAGGTGCCGCATCCCTTGCTCTGAAAACCTCTATCAGATCTGGCGAAGGGGCCAACGATCGTGACGATTGCTCCGACTCGCGAATGCGCACATGGTGATCTTGAAATTCCATATATCGCGGGCACGCCGATGCGGCTGCCCCGCAGCATGAGATCAGAAGCTCCAAAGTTCCAAGCGTGCCCCCGGTAGGCCATCGGCCCGCTCATCGCGTGAGCGCCGTTATCAGGTCGGCGCGGTGCGGCCAGCGGGCAATCAGGTCCGCCACTGCAGCGCCCTCGAAGTCACTGAGAACGAAACCGGGCGCCATCGTGTTGCCGTAGACGCCGTACTGGCCGCCCGGGCGCAACCGGGCCCCCATCCAGGTACCGGCAGGCACGACATGCTGCACCTCGTGCCCGGCGAGCACATCGTGGCCAAGAACGACCAGCTGATCGCGGCCATCGCCATGCAGCAGGAGCAGCTCGATGGGGTCTCCGAGGTAGAAGTGCCAGATCTCGTCCGTCGGCAGGCGATGCATGTCCGAGAATGTCGAGGGGTCGTCCGTCACCAACGCGACGGTCGCCGAACACAGTGGCTTGCCATCGGCGCCCGTCTTCGGATCGACGTAGGACTGCGTGAAGTACACCTTCTCGGTGGGCATCACCGAGAGCTTCCACAGTCGGATCAGGTCGTCTGCGTTCGGTCTTTGGGCCATCAGCGACGCCTCCTTTGCTGAGCGAGCGCAACCTCCAGAAGAGCCGCGCGCAACTACCTTCAACGAGGATAGTGAGCCGATCGACCGAGCCCGGCAGAGTCGCAAGGGCGGTCAGGACGCGACCCGCTTGTACGCGTTCGCCTCGATCGCAGTCTTGCTACGCGAGCACGTCCAGCACAACGCTTGGAGGTTGGCTCTGTCGTTGGTGCCACCCGCACGCCGTTCTAGGGGCCTGACTTCGCTGGCGTTGCTACAAACCCTGCTACAGAAGGAATCGCCCGGAACCGAGACCAGTCGGAACCGGGCGAAACGCTGAGCCGACCCCGGGTCTCGAACCCGGAACCTGCGGTTTACAAAACCGCTGCTCTGCCAATTGAGCTAGGTCGGCGCGACGAGCTCAATGCTACCTAGTCGTCGGTCTTCTTCTTCGCGCGCGGGCGCGTCACGCGTTTCTTCGACGCCGGCTTCTCTACAGGAGCGACAGCCTCGATCGATCCCACTTCGCCGCTCTCGTCTTCGGCCGATGCCGACCGCGGCAATTCCTGTTCCGCGATCGCCGTTGCCTCCGGCGCATCGGCCTGGAGCACGACGTCTTCCTCGCCCTCGGCGAATTCGGCGTCGTCCGCGGCATCTTCGGGGATCTGCAGCGGTGCGGGCGGGCGGGCGGTGCGCGTGTCCGGCGGTGCCGCGTCGCGGCGACGCTGCCGCAGCGCCTCGTAGAGGATCACCGTGCCGGCGGCCGCCGCGTTGAGGGATGCGACATGGCCCTGCATCGGGATGCGAACGACCTGATCGCAGCCTTCGAGCACGAGACGCCGTATGCCCTCGCCCTCGCCGCCGATCACGATCGCGCTCGGTCCGCGGTAATCGACCTCGTCGTACAGCATGTCGCCGCTCTCGTCGGCGCCGATGACCCACACGCCTTTCTCTTTCAACGCGTCGATCGCCTGCCGCAGATTCGCGACGTCGGCGATCATCAGGTGCTCGCTCGCGCCTGCGCTCGTCTTCGCGACGGCCGGCGTGAGGCCGACCGCACGGTGCCGCGGGATGACCACGCCGGCCACTCCAGCGCCCTCAGCTGAGCGAAGCAGAACGCCGAAGTTCTGCGGATCCTGTAGCGAGTCGACAACGAGGACGAGTGCTGGCTCCGACACGGCGTCGAGGTGGAGCAGGAGCTCGTCGAGCTCGACGCCCGCCTTGCCCTCGACGATGGCGACGACCCCTTGATGATTCTCGATCGGCGAGAGCCGCTGGACCTCGAGCTTGTCGACGTAGCGGACGAAGATGCGGCGCTCCTGCGCTTCCGCGAGAAGCTCGTTCACCGGGCCGGTACGTGTGCCGCGCTCGTTGGAGATCATGAGCCGCTTGATGACGCGGCCGGCGCGGATCGCCTCGAGCACAGCGTGCGGTCCGGCGAGCGGCTCGCCGGCATCGTGCGACGGCGCAGCGGACGTGCGCGGACCCGCGGTCGCGCGGCGGATCGTCTCGCTGTATTGCGCCTGGCCGATCGGGCCGCGGCGCGGACCGCGTGCGCCGCCCGCGAAGAAGTTCCCGCCACCGCCACCGCTGCCGGTGCCGACACCCGGTACCCAGCCGCGGTTGCCGCCGCGCCAGCCGCCCTGCGTGCGCTGACGCTGCGCCTGCTGGCGGCGCTCGTAATTGGCGAGCTCGCGAGCCTGCGAGTTCTCTTCGTCATCGCGTGGTGCCATCGGTCGCGGTGGCAACGGTCCGCGCGGCGCGAACGGTCGCGGCGGCATCGGTCCGCGCTGCGGCGCGCCGAAGCGCTGTCCACCGCCGCGCCCGCGGCGTCCGCGACGGCGTCGGCGCGCCAGCTCATCCGCGCTCGCCGGTCCCGACCCGGGCATCATCGGCCGCTGGTTCGGCCCGCCCTCTGATGGACCTGAGTCGGAGGGACCGGTGTCGGACGGACCGGTGTCGGACGGACCGGAATCGGACGGGCCGCTGTCAGCCGGTCCGTTGTCCCGCGCGCCCATTTCCTGTGGGCTCTTCTCGAACTCTTCCATGGTCATGCTCCCCTACGGCGGATGCGCTCCCAGCGCGTGCCGTCTTTGGTGTCCTTCACGCGGATCCCGTACTTACGCTCGAGCTCCGCGCGAAGCTCGTCCGAGCGCTTGTAGTCACCTTTCCTGCGCGCCTCGTCGCGCTCGGCGAGCGCGGCTCTCTCTTCATCGGAGAGATCGGCATCGCTCGCTCGTTCCCGCAGGGACAGCGCGAGCACCTGGTCCATGTCGAACAGCACCTCGAGCGCATGGCGCTTCGTCGCGACGTCGCCGGTCGCGGCGAGATCGAGGACCGCCTCGGCCTGCGCCAGCGCTGCCGGCGTGTTGAGGTCGTCAGTCAGCGCTCCGACGAACGCGGTCCGTCGCGGATCCTCGGGTTCAACATCGATCGGCGTGCCGCCCGTCGATTGCCACGCGTCACGGATGATCCCGCGCCAACGGTCGAGTCGGCTCTGAGCGGCTTTCAACCCTTCGCGCGTGAAGTCGATCGGCTGCCGGTACTTGTTGTTGAGAACGAGCATCCGGAACGCGAGCGGATCGAAGCCCCACGACTCGAGATCCTTCAAGAGGTAGGCATTGCCCGCCGACTTATGCATCGCGCCGCCGTTCACCTTGAGGAACCGCACGTGCGTCCAGTAGCGAACGAACGGCTTTCCGGTCGCGGCCTCCGATTGCGCGATCTCGGACTCGTGGTGCGGGAACAGGTTGTCCTCACCGCCCGAGTGGATGTCGAAGGTCTGGCCGAGGTACTTCATCGACATCGCGGAGCACTCGATGTGCCAGCCGGGATTGCCCTGTCCCCATGGCGAGTCCCAGAACTGCAGGTCTTCGGGCTTCTTCGCACGCCACAGCGCGAAGTCCGATGGGTGGCGTTTGTTCGGGTTCACCTCGACCCGCGCGCCAGCGAGGCGATCCTCCGTCGACTCGCCGGCGAGTCGCGTACCGTAACCGGGGAACGTGGAGATGTCGAAGTACACCCCGTCCGCGGCCACGTATGCATTCCCTTTCTCGATGAGCCGCTTGATCAGCTCGATCATTTCCGGGATGTGCGCGGTCGCCTTGGGCATGACATGGGGATCGAGGATGTTCAGCTTGTGGCGATCGGCCATGAACTGCTCGGTGTATTTGCGGGCGAGCGTCTCGGGATCGCGACCCTCGCGCTTGGCGGCGATCATCATCCGGTCCTCGCCCTCATCCACGTCGCCGGCGATGTGACCGACGTCCGTGATGTTCATCACCTGCTTCACGCGGTAGCCGAGGTACTCGAGCGTCCGCCGCTGCACGTCCGAGACGATGTAGCGATAGAGGTTGCCGATCGTCTGCCAGTCGTAGACCGTGGGGCCGCAGTCGTAGATGCCGGCCTGACCGGGGACAAGCGGCACGAACGGCTCGACCTGACGGCTGGCGCTGTTGAAGAGCCGGACGCCCGGCGGGGCCATGACTGTGATGGCTCTCTCCTTTATTGATCGAGCAGTGCGATCGCGAGGGCTGCGATGGCTTCGCCGGAGCCGACGACCCCCAAGCCGTCGTTCGTCGTCGCCTTGACGCTGACACGGCCGCTCTCGATGCCGAGAGAACCCGCGATGGCGTCCCGCATCGCGCCGATGTGCGGCGCGAGGCGCGGCGCCTGCGCGATGACCGTCGCGTCCAGCGACGCCACTGCGAGGCCAGCCTCGCGGATCAGAACGCCCACCCGCGTCAGCAATCCGAGACTGCTGGCGCCGGCGTAGGCCGGGTCGTCGCTCGGGAAGTGGCGTCCGAGATCCCCGAGATTCGCTGCGCCGAGGAGCGCGTCCATGAGCGCGTGAAGTAGGACGTCGCCATCGGAGTGACCAACGAGTCCGGTCGGGTGCTCGATCGCAACACCGCCGAGAACGAGGCGGCGATCCGCCGCGAGACGATGGATATCGTAGCCGATGCCGGCCCGCGACCCCGTCATCCGGTGACCTGCGATGCCGCGAGCCCCACGAGCCCCTTGGCCACGAGCTCGCGTGCGTAGGCGAGGTCCTCGAACGTCGTGATCTTGAGGTTGCGGCGCTCGCCGGGGACCATCTTCACCGAGAGGCCCGCCGCCACGACGGCTGCGGCATCGTCGCTGAACGACCGATCGCCCGCCGCGGCCCGTGCCTTTTCAAGAAGGTCGCGGCGGAAGACCTGTGGCGTTTGCGCCGCCCAGAGGCCCTCGCGCTCGATCTCCTCTCGCGCCGCGCCCGCCTCATTAGCCCGGCGCACGGTGTCCGCCAGGGGTAGTCCGGCGACGGCCGACCCACCCGCCCGAGCGATCTCGACGCAGCGCCGGAGCAGGCTCGGCGGAACGAAGGGGCGCGCCGCGTCGTGGACCGCGATCACATCCCCGTCGCCCATTGCATCAAGAGCAGCCCAGGATGACGCTGTGCGAGTCGCACCGCCGGCGATGACACGCACGCGTTCGTAGCCCTTCGTCACTGCGGTCACCGCCGCGAGCTTTTCGGACGGCGCGACGACGAGGATCTCGCCAAAACAGCCCGCAGCCTGACCCGCATGCAACGACCACGCCAGGACCGCGTGCCCGCCGAGATCGGCGAGCACCTTGTCGATCCCGGCGCGCGACGAGCTGCCAGCGGCGAGGATCGCGAGAGCCGCGGGCACCTAGTGGCTTGCGGCCCTCGGGCGCCGGACCTCGACGATCTCGCCCTTCGGCTGCGCGAAGATCATCCGGCCACCGACGGTCTGCAGCACGCGCATCACGGTGACGGTGAGCTCGGTGTTGACATGGCGCGCGCCGTTCTCGACGACGACCATGGTCCCGTCCTCGAGATAGCCGAGGCCCTGCCCGGGCTCCTTTCCTTCCTGCGTGATGCGCACGGTCAGCTCCTCGGACGGAAGCACGACCGGTCGCACGGCCTTGGCGAGATCGTTCACGTTGAGGACGGTGACACCCTGAAGCTCGGCGACGCGGTTGAGCCCGTAATCGTTCGTCATGATCGGCACACCCAGCTGGCGCGCAAGCGCGATGAGCTTTCCGTCCGCGCCGTTCGCGACCGGATCGGCATCGAGCAGCTCGAGCTGAACGGTCGCTTCTTTCTGCATTCGCGAAAGCATCTCGAGCCCGCGCCGGCCGCGTTCGCGCTTCGAGGCATCGGGGGAATCGGCGAAGAATTGCAGCTCGGCAAGGATGAAACGCGGCACCAGCAAGGTGCCGCGGATGAACCCGCTCTTCACGACATCCGCGACGCGGCCGTCGATGATCACCGAGGTATCGAGGAGCGCGCGCTCGGTGCCGGCGACGCGGTCGCGACGTCCCTGGCGGATCTCACTCGCGATCGCGCCGAGATCCGCACGCTTGATCGTGCCCGCGGCGGCGCCGATCGCGCCGAGGACGAGCGCCCCGACGATCGGTGCGAAGCGGCCGAGGTTACCGGGAAGGAAAGACAGCGGGAACGCGAGGAAGAGGCCGAGGATCAGCCCGACGCCACCTCCGAATGCCATTCCGACCAGATCGCCCGCGGAGGCCGCCTGGATACGCCGTTTGATGATGCGGGCCGGGAGAACGGTGACGTACGGCGCGCCGAGCCAACCGAGGATCGCGCACGCGGTGGCGAGAAGAAAGACGACGAGGATCTGATTGGTGACGGGCGTGACGACGGTGACCTCGAGAAGAGTGGCGCCGAGGAAGAAACCGAAGAACCAGCCGATGAGTGCTGCTCCGAGACGGATGAAGGCCACAGTGCTCGCTCCTTTCTATAAGAGTGCGGCGAGCGCTTCGTCCGGCCGATGAAGATGTGGCCGCCGACGGTGACGCGACGCCGGGATGAGATGAGATGGATCACAGGACGAGTCTAGATACCGCTTGCTAGGGGTCGGCGATCCCCGAGCGCATCAGCGCCTCGCGCAGCGAAGGCGCGCCGACCACCTCGAGGCCGGTCCCATTGAGATCGCCGAGGCTTGCCTGCGGGACGACCGCGCGCTCGAAGCCGAGGCGCTGCGCCTCCTTCAGTCGCGCTGCTACGCGTTGGACACGCCGCAGCTCGCCGCCGAGCCCCAGCTCACCCACGAACACCGTCCGCGGATCGGCCGGCCTGTCGCGCAGCGCGGACGCGAGCGCGACAGCGAGAGCGAGATCGGCAGCCGGCTCGCGCACGCGAAGACCGCCGACGAGATTCACGTAGACGTCATGCGAACCGAGCGACAGCCCCGCGCGTTTCGCGAGTACCGCGAGCAGCACTGCCACACGTTGCGGATCGGCGCCGTTCACCGTCCGCCGCGGAAGGCCGAAGTTCGTCGGCGTCACGAGAGCCTGCACCTCGACGAGCAGCGGGCGCGTTCCCTCGACCGTCGGGACCACGACGCTTCCGGCGACTCCGCGGCTGCGCTCTTCGAGGAAGACCTCAGACGGATTCGTGACCTCGCGCAGCCCCGACTCCCCCATCTCGAAGACCCCGACCTCGTCGGTCGACCCGAAGCGGTTCTTCGTCGCGCGGAGGATGCGGAAGGCGTGGAATCGCTCACCTTCGAGATAGAGGACCGCATCGACGATGTGCTCGAGCACGCGCGGGCCCGCGACCGCGCCCTCTTTCGTCACGTGACCGACCAGGAAGATCGGAACGTCGTCGCCCTTCGCGACCTCGAGCAGGCGCGCCGTGCACTCGCGCAGCTGCGAAACACCACCGGCGGCCGACCCGATGATGTCGGATGACATCGTTTGGATCGAGTCGATGACCGTGAAGATCGGCCGCACGCGGCGGATCGCCTCGATGACGGTACCGAGGTCGGTCTCGCCCAGCACGTAGATGCCGCCACCCTCGATGCCGAAGCGGCGCGCGCGCAGCTTGATCTGCGCGGCGGACTCCTCGCCCGATACATAAAGGACGCTGCCGCGCTGCGCCAGGGACGACGAGGCCTGCATCAGTAGCGAGCTCTTGCCGATCCCCGGGTCGCCCCCGAGGAGCACGATCGAGCCGCGCACGATGCCCCCGCCGAGTACCCGGTCGAATTCGCCGAGGCCGGTCGGGGTGCGCTGTTCGGCATCCGCCGGGACTTCGTTCAGCTGGATCGGGGACCGTGGCGAGCGCGCGACACCACCACCCTTTGGGGCTGCGACGACGCGCTCCTCTACCAGCGTGTTCCAGCTCGAACATGACGGGCATCGTCCGATCCACTTCGGCGATTGAAACCCGCAGTTCTGGCAGACGAAGGCGGTCGTTGATCTCGGAGCCACGCAAGGAGTATCGGGCGCTGGCTGCTGGACGGGATCAGTCCGCCTATTCGGGCACAGTGGCAAGCGGCGTTACACGAAATGGACGCCAAACGGACTAGTCGTGCCACGGTCCCTCTCCTATAGTGCCGGCCGTCAGGCTGCTCGCGTTCGGGGCGAGCGCCGGCCGCGCGCGAGGGGGACGGGTTGGGTTTGCGACGAGCCACGGCGAGATCTTTGACCGCGTTGCTCTGCGCAGCGATGTTGCTCGCCCTCATGCCCGCGCCGGCGGCCGCCGTTGCGGGCTTCGACTCTCAGTTCTTCGGGATGTCGGCATTCCTCAACTTGAGCCGCGGGCAGACCGGACAGTTCGTGGTAATCGCGACCAACACGGGTTCGACGATGTGGCAGCACACCACGGCCACACAGGTCGACCTGGCGTTCTGCTGTCCCGTCACGGACTCACCGAACGCCACCTGGAACAACGCCTGGATCTCAAATTCCCACTACGCGACGACGACGGTGGATGTCCCTCCAGGTTCAAACGCGTTCTTCGTCTTCAACGTCACCGTTCCGGACAGCGCGACCGATGGCGCCCATGCATTCGCTTTCGAAACCGTCCTCGCCGCCACGGGCGCGCCTCTCCATCCCGAGGGACAGTTCGAGGTGGCGATCGTCGCGAGCCGTCCTGAAACGACGCACATCGCTGTAACGCCGAACCCGCGAACGATCGAGGCGCTTCCGGGCACGGAAACGACGATCGTCGCTTGCATCAAGGATGGGGCCGGCACCACGATCACGGGCTCGACCGACGCCCTAGGAATCTCGAACGGTTCGTCCGGCCTCACCGCGGTGACGACGGTGACCGGGGCGACCGTTACTGCGATCTCTGGCTGCGCGTCCTTCCCAACAGCGGCGACTGGCAACGTCGGCTTCGACCTCCTCACCATCATCGACTCCACAACCACAACGCTCGACCCGCTAAAGGTGCTCGTGAAGGCCGTGGACACGACACCACCCGTCATCAACGTGACGGGGCCCGCCACAGGCAGCACGCTTACCTCCGCGAACGTCTTCTTCTCGGGCACCGTGGGCAACGCTGACCGCGACCTGGCTCAGGTGACGGTCAAAATCTACCCCGGAAGCGCCGCGACAGGGACGCCGCGGCTTACGCGCTCGGTCCTTCGGTCCATCGACGGGCCGAACGCTTTCTTCAGCGCCAGCGCTTATCTGCCCAACGGGCAGTGGACCGCGAAGGTCGAGCAACGCGACAGCGCCGGCAACGTGGGTTCGTCTGTCACGACGTTCACGGTCGCGGCGCCGAGCGTGACGTTCACACCGTCCGCTGTTGATGCGGGCACCACCGAGTTCCTGGTCTCGGGTAGTGGCTTCCCGAGCGCGGAGTTCGCTGGCGTGAGCCTGGTCGACCTCGCGACCCTGAGCACCGTCACGCCCGCGTGCCGCACCGGCTCGGCAGATTGCTCCTCCTCCGGTCTCGTCACCCTCGTTAGTGGTGCATTCACCAACGCTGGATACGTAACACAGTCGACACAGGCTGCTGGCGCATATGGCCTACTTGTCAGTGCCTTCGGGACCGTCGCGGTCAGCAGCCAGGCACTCATCGTCGGGCCTGCCGGATCGATCTTTGTCCAGATCGCGAACGACGCGAATGGCAACGGCGTCGTCGACGAGGGCGACCCTCTTGTCGACGCCGCCCGCATCGACGCGTTCGCGGTCGTGAGTGGGGTACGCGCGGCAATGCCGCTCTTCAGCGTGGCGAACGACAGCAGGCTGATCCTCGACAACGTGCCAGCCGGCACGTACGACGTCGTCGAAACGAACGCCGCCGGGTTCGTCAGCGTGGACGCCGTCCCCGGTGTGAACGCGACGAAGCTGGACAACGACACCTTGCGCCTGACGATCCTGAGAGACCTGCTCGGAAGCGGCACGTTCCTCGATCGCCGAGGTTCCTCGCTCTCGGGCATCGCGATGTGCTCTGGGGTCCCGCTCGTGAACGGCATCGTGCAGCTGTACAGCGGGAATGCGTTCGTCGCTCAAGCGACAACGAACTCGTCGGGATTCTTCAGCTTCTCGAACGTCGCGTTCTCGCAGTACACGCTCAAATACATCACGGGCGGCGACGTCCCGGTGATCTGTGGCGGGGCTGGCGCCGTTCTAACCACCGACGGCACGTCGCTCACGGATGCGGCCACACCGCCCATTCAGCTCGGCAACACGAACTGGGTAATGGCGCACGACCTCGATAACGTCGCGCGCGCGAACAGTCTCGGCGCGCAGGCGTCGAAGATCTCCGGCGCCAACGGCGTGGTGTGGACGATCCACGAGCACCTGGCGGAGACCGGGCAGGCCGCGTGGTTCAAGGTAGCGCTGCCCGCGGGGGCGACCGCAGTCGTCGAGCTCAGCGACCTCGTCGCGAACTACGACGCACTGTTCTTCGGGGATATCGGCAGTGCGTTCGCACAACTGACCACGACCACGGATGTGCTGCGCGTCAGCGCTGAGCTCGGGCCGAACACCCTCGCGTCGCCAACGGGTCTCGACTCGCCCACAGGCCTCGATTCGCCCACGGGCCTCGATTCGCCCACGGGTCTCGACTCGCCCACGGGCCTCGATTCGCCCACGGGTCTCGACTCGCCCACGGGTCTCGACTCGCCCACGGGCCTCGATTCGCCCACGGGTCTCGACTCGCCCACGGGTCTCGACTCGCCCACGGGTCTTGATTCGCCGACCGCCTACGTGAGTGCGCAGCAGCGCACCCTGATGGCGGTGTCCGCACTCGAGGGAACGGCCAACGAGCTCATCGTGCGCAACACCTGGGACAACGCCGGCTTCTTCTACATCCGGATCCGCGGCCGCGGAGGCATCTTTAGCCTGCAGAAGCCGTTCAAGCTGACCGTGACGCAGCTCCCGAGTGTCTGTGACGGCGTCGTGCGGCCACCGCTCACCCTGATCTCGGGCGCTCCCGGCCAGCCGGGCGGCGCAACAGTGATCCGCGCACAGGGGAGTCCGACGACGATCGTCGTCGCTGATCTGGGTCGCATGGTGGGCACCGCGGCGGAAAAGCAGGCGCTCCAGACGGCGCTCATCGCGTTCGGCAACCGCCCCGAAGTCCGAGCTCTCGTCCTCGACGTGAGCATGGATGCTCGCGTTGCTTTCGCGAACACCTCGGCGAATGCAAAGCTCGGCTGTCCGTTCGCCAAGAATCTCGTCGCGCAAGAGATCAAGCGGCTCATCAACTCGCAGCGCTCTGCACCGACGTCGTCGACGCCGACACAGTACGTCGTGCTCGTCGGCCCCGACGATGTGATCCCGTTCTTCCGCTATCCGGACCGCACGCCGTTCGGTAACGAGAAGCAGTTCGTGCCGCCGGTGCGTGACCAGAGCGCCTCGCAGGCCGCTCTGCGCCTCAGCTACATCCTGAGTCAGGACAGCTACGGCACCTCCCTCGACGTTGCGCGTGCTGATCACACGTTCCCGATCTTCGACCTCGCCGTGGGTCGGATTGGTGAGACACCAAGCGAAGCGAAGGGCTTGCTCGACGCGTACATGGGCACGACAGCCGGGGTAACGCCGATCACGACGCGTTCGCTCGTCACCGGTTACGACTTCATGGCCGACGGCGCCAGACTCGTACGCGAGCAGCTGGACCTATTCAATGTCCTGCCTGATCCGCTGAATCGGACGCAGAAGACCGTCGCCGTGACCAAGGAGGGCGTCACCACGACGTACCAGCTCATCAACGAGCCCGGCAGCACCCCGCCGTGGACGGCCGACGCCTTGCGTGCGGCGTGGCTCAATGAACGTCACGACGTGACGTTCCTGGCGGCGCACTTCAGCGACTCGCTCGTACAAGCCGCCGACAGCACCACGGTCGCAATGGCGAGCGAGCTCGTCACGTCGCCGGTCGACATGACCAACGCGATCATCTTCGGGCAGGGCTGCCACCTCGCGTATAACACGGTCGACCGCGACGGTATCCAGAACGTCACCCGGACGACCGACTGGGCGCAGGCAGCTGCTCGGAAGAAAGCGACGCTCATCGCCGGGACGGGTTACCAATATGGAATCGGTCCCGAGCCGACAGACCCGCCCGGCGACCTGATCGACTTCGGCGAGCGCCTCTATCTCGAGCTCGCAAAGCAGCTGCGGCGCGGCACGCTTTCCGGAAACGTATCGATCGGTCAGGCGCTGATCGAGGCGAAGAAGGTGTATCTAGGCACCGTCGGCTCGACGATGGGCACCGTGCACGAGAAACAGCTCCTCGAGACGACGCTCTTTGGCTTGCCGCAGCTCTCGATCAATGTCGGTACCGATCGTTACACCCCGGCGTCTGACGCCGTGATCCCGGGGATCACACCTGGCACCGAGCTCGCGGACGTCACGATCACGCCGGGCACCCTCACACCGCACGGTGGCTACGTCTCGGGAAGGAACGGGATCCTCAGCCTGCCTGGTCAGCCGATCCTGCCGCTCGACATCAGCAACGTCTCGAATGGCACGATGGTCCTGCGCGGCGTTGGCTTCCGCGGTGGCGACTACACAGACTTCGCGAATTTCAAGCCCACCGTGGCCACGCCGGTGACCGAGCAGAACGGGTCGCTCAGCTTGACCTACCGCTCGCTGGTCTTCACCCCTACTCGCCTCGCGACGGTGAACTACTACCAGACCCTCAGCGGTGGTGGCACGAACCTCTTCGTCACGCCCGCGCAGTTCAAGTCTGACAACGCCGGTTCGTCGCTTGGCACGTCGCGCCAGTACAGTTCCGTCGGCCTTCGGTTGTTCTACCGCTCGGCGCCGCTGGTTGGTGGACTTGCCGGCCCGCCGGAGCTGATCAATGTTCGGGCACGACCGGACGGCGACGCCGTGATCTTCGAGGTGGCGGTGGTCGGCGACCCCAGCGTGCCGATCGACGGCGTGTGGATCACCTACCGCCGCAGCACCGGCCCGACCACGGGCACGTGGTCGTCGAAGGATCTCGATCACGACACCGGTCCGATCACGACGCGTTGGTCCAAGCGCATCCTGTTGACCGACCTGAACGTGACGAACCCCGCTGGCATTGAGTTCATGGCGCAGGCCGTGAACCATGCCGGACTTGTGGGCCTGGCGACGAACTCGGGCAACTACTACAAGCCCTCGGGCGCCGTCGTAACAGCCGCGACCCCGAAGAACCCGACCAGTGTCACGATCCTTCCCGCGCCTGATACGAACTTCAGTGGCGTCTACCGCGGCGAGGCGACGTTCAAGGCGACCCTGCGGCAGAACGTGAACGGTGCGAGCCAGCCGCTCGGTGGTGCCACCCTGACGTTCACGCTAGGCGGCCAGCGTCTGAGCGCTGTGACCGTGGTGACCGGCGGGGTCGCTCAGGCCAGTGTCACGATGCGACTGTTCCAGCGTCCCGCGACGTACAACCTTGCCGTCGGCTTCGACGAAGACGCCGGCCACCTCGCCTCGTCGGCGACAGCTCCGTTCACTCTTTCGCCACGCCCGACGACCTTGACCTTGGCTCAACCCGCGCTCTCGTTCCCGGGCGGCACCACCTGGTCGAATGTTGCGACGCTCAGCATGGGCACCGGCATCCCATTCGAGCAGCAGACGATCTTCTTCGTGGCGATAGGCACAAGCGGCGCGGGCACGGGCCAGACCTTCGTCACGAGCGCGCCGACCTCGTTGCTCGGCAAGGCGAGCATCACAGGTTTCCCGCTGCCGGTCGGGAAGTACAGCCTGACCGCGTACTTCGCGTCGGTCGTTCCTCTCCCCGGCGGACTCACGTATGACGCGCGAAACCCGCGCTACATCGGCTCGAGCGTCACCGGAACAGTCGACGTCACCGTGCCCCCTGGGACCATCGCGTTCACGAGCACCCGCGACGGCAACACGGAGATCTACACGATGAACGTCGACGGCTCAGGCGTGCAGCGGCTGACGAACAACAACAAGCTCGATGCCGACCCGGCGTTCTCGCCTGACGGCACCAAGATCGCCTTCACCAGCAACCGCGACGGCAACGCCGACATCTACATCATGAGTGCCGACGGCTCCGGCGTAAGGCGACTGACATCCAATTCCGCCATCGACGCGTTGGGCAACTGGTCACCGGACGGCGCCAAGATCGTGTTCACCAGCACGCGTAACGGCAACGTCGATATCTGGGTGGTGAACGCCGACGGCACCGGGACTCCGCAGCGGCTCACGACGAACTCCGCCTTTGATGGCGACCCGTCCTGGTCGAAGGACGGAAAGATCGCCTTCACCAGCACCCGCGACGGGAACGCGGAAATCTACGTCATGAACGCCGACGGCAGCGCTCCGAAGCGGCTCACCAACAACCCGGCCTGGGACACGATGGGGAGCTGGTCTCCGGACGGCACTCGGATCGTCTTCACGAGCACTCGTGACGGGAGCGCGCGGATCTACGTCATGAATGCCGACGGGACCGGCCAGACGCGGCTCACGAGCGGGCCCGGCCAGGATGTCACGCCCGAATGGTCGTCTGACGGTAAGAAGATCGTGTTCAGTAGCTTGCGGAACCTGAACTTCGACATCTACGTGATGAACGCCGACGGCTCCAACCAGACGCGGCTCACCAACAATCCCGCGATCGACATACTCCCCGACATCTATTGATCGGGGTCGGCCGCGACGCGGTCGACGCTAGGCGCGTCTAAACGTCGCAGATCGAGCGCCGCGCCGAGCTCGGTGAGGATCGCGCGAGCCTCCGCGATCAGGGGATCGGCGTCCTGGCGGCGCGCGTCGGATACTGGTAGCCGTGCGTAGGCGCGACCGAGCGCGCCGAGCGTCCGCGCAAGCTCCTGACGGTCGTCGAGCCGCTGTAGCAGGTCGCGACTCGCCTCGAGCGCGACCACAGCGCCCGCCACGTCGCCGGCCGCGGCGCGGGCCATTCCCAGGACTTGTAGGGCGACGCCTTGACTCTCGGGCAAGCCAAGGCCGCGAGCGACCTCGACCGCCCGCTCACTGACGGATAACGCGATTCGCGAGCCTGCTGCGAGGTAGCCCATCGCCAGATCGCGCCAGCCGTCGACGAGGTTCGCCAAGCTGCCCGCGCGTTCCAGGACTTCGACGGCGGACTGCAACTCGGCGATTCCCGCTGGGATGTCACCACGCTCGACCTTCGTCGCGCCGAGACCAAGCCCCGTCGCCCCGATACCCATCGTGTAGCCGAGCGCACGCGCGATCTGAAGCCCTGCCCCGAAGTCCGCTTCAGCGGCGGCCAACTCGCCCCGTAAGTACTCGATCTGGCCGATGTTGTTATGGCTGTGCACGCGTCCCAGTTGGTCGCCGATCCGCTCTCGGATCGCAAGTGCGCGACGGTATGCCGCGACGGACTCGGCGTGCCGGCTCCGACGGCGATTCGCCAATCCCACGTTGTTGTGGACGTTTGCCTCGCCGAGTACATCACCGAGGCGCTCGTACGCAGCCAGGCTTTCGCCGAAGTAGGCGAGAGCCTTCTCGATCTCTCCACGGTGTGAATGCACCGTTCCGATCTGCTTCAGTGCCTCCGCACGAGCATCGTCGTCACCCGCACGCTCGGCATCCGCTATGGACTGCTCGAGAGTCGCCACCGCGTCGTCGTAGTGGCCCTGCCGCCACCGGACCTCAGCGATGTTCAGCAACGCATGGGCTCGCTCAGCTGGTGCATCCGAAGGCAGCAGCTTCAGAACGTCCTCGAAGATCCCGATTGCAGCCGTCATGTCGCCGCGAAGCTGGTGGACGATGGCTGTCTTGCGACGCACGCGCGCCCGGTCGACGACGTCACCGGCAGGACGAACGTCGAGCGCCTGCGCGTACGCAGCGAAGGCATCCTCGTACTTCCCCACGACGCGTTGCACGTCAGCGATCGCCTCGAGCGCCTCGGATCGAACGGTCGCGTCGCCCCCGCTGCGCTCGATGCAGCCTTGGAAGTAATCGAGCGCCTCGGTATTGGCGTAGAGACGCTGTGCGCGGTGGCCGGCGCGCATCAACCACGTCCGCGCCTTGGCGTCGTCTTCGCCGCGCCGGTAGTGGAAGGCCAGGGTGTCGATGAACTCCTCGATGCGCTCGCCGAAAAGCTCGGTGAAGGCGTCCCCGACGACCACGTGCGTTCGTCGGCGCTGCGCGATCAGCTGCGTGCGGTATGCGACCTCCTGAACGAGCGCATGTGCGAACGAATAGGTCGGCTCGGCGGCGTTGACTCGGCTGACGAAGTGCTCTCTCTCGAGCTTGCCGAGCGCGGGGTCCAAGTCATCGTCCGGCGTGACACGAGCCAGCACGCGCGTCCAGAAGGTGCGGCCGATCACGGCCGCGCCGTGGGCGACGTGACGAGGCGACGGGTCGAGCGAGTCCAGCCGCGCCTCGAGGAGGTCCTGGACCGTCGTCGGCACGACCAGCTCCTTGCCGGGCCGCAGAGAACGAACGACCTCCTCGATGAAGAACGGATTACCGGCTGTTCGGTCGAGGATCATCGCCCGAGTCGCCTCATCCAACGGAGCGGGTGCGAGCCGATCGACAAGCTCAGCTGCGGCCGCGATCGGCAATGCGTCGAGCGCGATCGCTTCCGCCGGCCACCCGATGTCGGTCGGTTCGCGCGACGTGCTCACGAACATGCAGCGCATCGGCCGGACCGCCGCGCTCAACGCGCCGATGACGTCCGCCGATGACGCGTCGCGCCAGTGCAGATCTTCGATCACGAGGATCAGCGGAGCGATCTCGCTGCGGCGCTGTAGCGCATCGCGTAGCAGCGAAACGATGAGCCGGCGCTTCCCGGGCGGATCGAGCGGGGACCGGACCTCGTACCCGAGCAGCTCGAGGAGCAGGGTGATCCCAGCCGTGCCCGACGCGGCAAGGTCCGGAGAGTTGGCCAGGGCTGCGCGCGCCGTGGCTTCGTCATCGGTCGGGCCGATCGCGAGCATGCGCCGGACCAGGTCGGCCACGAGCGCATAGGGCGTCGCCTGCTCGTACGAGTTGGCGCGGGCGCGAACGCGTGCGGAATCTTTCGGCAGACCTGACAGAAGCTCGCCGATCAGTCGTGTCTTGCCGACCCCGGCCTCGCCATACACGTGCACGACCTGACCGTTCCCCGCAAGCGCTTCGCGGTAGTGCGCATACAGGCGCGCAAGCTCGCTCTCGCGGCCGACGATCTTCACACCGCCGCGAGGGCTCGCTCGTCGCTCCGGCCCGAGAACCCGGTAGACCGCGACCGGTTCGGATTTGCCCTTCACGCTCAGCGGCTGAAGAGCCTCGAAGACGAACGCGTTCCGCGCGAGTGCCAGCGTCGATTCGCTGACGAGAACGCTGTCGGGCGGGGCGGCGCTCTCGATCCGCTGCGCGGTATTCACTGCATCGCCTGTGACGGTGTACGCGAGTACTTCGCCCGGTAGCAGCCCCGCCACGACCTCCCCGGTGTTCACGCCGATCCGGATCGCGATCCGGATCCCGTGCGTGTTCTCGAGCATGGCATTGAGGGACTGCGCCGCGCGCTGTATCGCAAGCGCGGCGTTGATAGCGCGCACGCCGTCATCTTCATGAGAGACGGGCGCGCCGAACACTGCCATCACGGCATCGCCGATGTACTTGTCCACAGTGCCGCCGTACCGCTGGATCGCGCGGGCGAGGACACCGAAGTACGCCCCGAGCACCGTTCGCAGCCGCGCGGGGTCGAGCTTGTCACCCAGCGGCTCGGAGGATGAGATATCGGCGAACATCACCGTCACGACCTTGCGCTCCTCCGTAAGGGCGTGCGTCCCATCGGCAGTCACCTGCAGCGACGCGCTCGTCGCCACCGCACCCATCACGTTGACCAGCTCACGGGTGGCGTGGCGCAGGCCGAGCACACGGTAGGCGCGCATGAGCTGCGGTGATGCTTTCGGCCGCACCTGCTCGGCTGCCGCGAAACGGATCGTCCCGCGTGCCGCCGTCCGCGTGGCGGGGCTCACGAGAACGGTACCGAGCGGAGCTGCTGACTCAAGCGCCTCGGCGACCGTGACAGGGGCGCCGACGACTGTGTGCGTGTCCTGGACGTCTTCGGCGATCGCGCCACCCAGCACACGCCCGGTCGCGATCCCGATGCGGCACGCCAGCTGGACACCGTAACGGCGCTGCAGCTCGATGTTCTCCCGCTCGATGGCTTCCTGCATCGCGACCGCAGCGACGACCGCGCGCGCCGCATCGTCCTCGCGCGTCTCGGGGATACCGAATACGGCGATCACCGCGTCGCCGATGTACTTGTCGACCACGCCACCACGCCGGTGGATCTCGCGTGCGAGCGCCGCGAAATAGGAGCCGAGAACAGCGCGAAGCTCTTCGGGGTCGAGGCGTTCCCCTAGAGCGGTCGAGCCGGAAATGTCCGCCTTCAGGACGGTCACGACGGTGCCATCGACCGCGTCCGACGCGCGTTGGTATGAGGTCGGCTGGGCCCGAGTGCCCTCCCTCACGATGTCCGTCACTCTAAGTGCCGCCGCAACACAAGCCGCGCGGAAAAGAGCGCGGGCCAGTCCATTACCTGGAAAGAACAGCGAGCGTTCCGGGCGCGCCCGATATGGCGCCGCGACCGACGTGCCGCGCTACGGCGCGACGGCTACCGGCTTTGGGGCCTCCGCTTCGGCCTTTTCGATGACGAGCTTGCCGTCCACCGGGTTCACGCGGACGGTGTCGCCAGCGTGGAACTTGCCCTGGAGGAGCATCTCCGCGAGCGGGTCGGCGATCTCGTTCTGGATCTGGCGCGCAAGCGGGCGCGCGCCGAAGTTCGAGTCGTAGCCGATCGTGGCGATGTGGTCCTTCGCCTCGTCGGTGACCACGAGGGTGATCTCCTGCGACGCGAGCTGCTTGCGCACGCCCTGCAGCTCGAGCTCGACGATCTGGCGGACCTCGGGCTTGGTGAGCGGCGTGAACACCACGGTCGCGTCGATGCGGTTGAGGAACTCGGGCCGGAAGAAACGCTTCATCTCTTCCTGCACGCGCTCCTTCATGCGCTCGTACTGGGCGTTCATGTCGGCATCGTCGCCTTCGCCCTTGGTGCGGAAGCCGAGAGCGCTCTCGCTCTTGAGCATCTTCTGCGCGAGGTTGCTGGTCATGATGATGATCGTGTTACGGAAGTCCACCGTCCGGCCCTTCGCGTCCGAGAGACGGCCTTCGTCGAAGATCTGGAGCAGGATGTTGAAGACCTCGGGGTGCGCCTTCTCGATCTCGTCGAGCAGGATCACGCAGTAGGACTTGCGCCGCACGGTCTCGGTCAGCTGCCCGCCCTCTTCGTATCCGACGTAACCAGGTGGCGAGCCGACGAGCCGCGAGACGTTGTGTCGCTCCATGTAATCGGACATGTCGATCTTCACGACGTTCTCTTCGCTGCCGAACATGAACTCGGCGAGCTGCTTCGCTAGGTGCGTCTTGCCGGTACCCGTCGGCCCGACGAAGAAGAAGACGCCGATCGGGCGGCGCGGGTCCTTCAGTCCGGCACGGGCACGGCGCACGGCGCGGGACACCATGGTGACCGCGGGCGCCTGGCCGATGACCTTCGAGTGGAGGACCTCCTCCATGCGGAGCAGCTTCTGCGTCTCCTCCTCCGCGAGGCGGCGCACCGGGATGCCGGTCCACATCGAGACGACCTCGGCGATGTCCTCGTCAGTCACCTCGGGGCGCTTCTGGGACTGCGCGAGAAGCCAATCGGCCTTGGCCTGCTGCAGCTTGTCCTGCTGCGCGCGCTCCTTCTGACGGAGCGTCGAGGCGAGCTCGTACTGCTGCGCTTCCATCGCCTGGTCCTTGTCGGTGACGAGCTTGTCGAGCTCCTTCTGGGCGTCCTTCACGTCGGTCGGGAGCGTCGAGTAGCGAAGACGGACCCGACTTGCGGCCTCGTCCATGAGGTCGATGGCCTTGTCCGGGAGGAAGCGATCGGTGATGTAGCGGGCCGAGAGCTCCGCCGACGCTTTCACCGCTTCGTCTGTGATCGCGACCTTGTGGTGGTCCTCGTAGCGCGAGCGGATCCCCATGAGGATCGCGATGGTCTCCTCGATCGTCGGCTCCTCGACCATGACCGGCTGGAAGCGGCGCTCGAGCGCCGCGTCACGCTCGATGTACTTACGGAACTCGTCGAGCGTGGTCGCGCCGATGCACTGGAGCTCGCCACGCGCCAGCGATGGCTTGAGGATGTTCGCCGCGTCGACCGCGCCCTCGGCCGCCCCGGCGCCGACGAGCGTGTGCAGCTCGTCGATGAACAGGATGACGTCGTGCGCGTGACGCAGCTCCTCGATGATCTTCTTGAGTCGCTCCTCGAACTCGCCCCGGTACTTCGTTCCGGCGACAAGAGAGCCGATGTCAAGCGTGAGCACGCGCTTGCCCTGCAGCGTCTCGGGAACGTCACCCTTGACGATGCGGTGCGCGAGGCCCTCGGCGATCGCGGTCTTGCCGACGCCCGGTTCGCCGATGAGCGCGGGGTTGTTCTTCGTGCGGCGGCTGAGGATCTGGATGACTCGCTCGATCTCCTTCTCGCGGCCGATGACCGGATCGAGCTGCTGCGCCTTGGCCATCGCCGTCAGGTTCACACCGAGCTGGTCGAGCGTCGGCGTCTTGGAACCAGCCGCCTTGCCACCGGCGGAGGCCGTCTCGGCCGTCGCGGGGTGCTGCTGGCCAAGCGTCGCGATGACCTGGTGGCGGACCTTCTCGAGCGACACGCCGAGAGACTCGAGCACGCCGGAGGCGATGCCCTCGCCCTCGCGCACCAGACCAAGCAGGAGGTGCTCGGTGCCGACGTGGCTGTGACCCAGCTTGCGCGCTTCGTCGATCGCGAGCTCGATGACCTTCTTCGTGCGTGGCGACAGCGTGATCTCGCTGGGTGAGGTGGTGGAATCTCCGCGCCCGATGATGAACTCGACCGCCGTTCGGACCTTGGAGAGCTCGACGCCGAGCGAGTCCAGAACGCGTGCCGCGACGCCCTCGCCCTCGCGGACCAGTCCGAGGAGCAGGTGCTCCGTTCCGATGTAGTTGTGGTTGAACCGGATGGCCTCGTCCTGGGCGAGCGCCAGCACTCTCTTCGCGCGGTCGTTGAAGCGGTCGAATGGACCCACCTAAAGCTCTTCTGGACCGTATATCGGTGCGGGCATCATCTGGCTCCGATTATACGTTCGGAAACCGCTACGACCGCCTTCCGGACAACGTTTCATATGCGCTCGCCGAGACGAGCAGACAGGGACAGTCTCCGTCGCTCCCGGTCGATCGCCACGATCCGCACTGGAAACACGTCGCCGACGCGCGGTCCCGACGCGTCCGCCACGCGTTCGGCGCCCAGCTTGCTGACGTGGATCAGTCCCTCTACACCCTTCGCGAGGCGAGCGAACGCTCCGTACGGCATCACGCGCGTGTCTGTGGCATCGACGGTCTGACCGGTCTCAAAGGTCGTTCACGTACCGCTCCCATGGGTCGCGCCGAGCGCATGGAGCGCGGTCGGCTCGACGCCATTTTCCCAGGTGGTTGCAGGCGCCTTCCCACGGGAGCGTCTGCACCGGTCCGGGTATGCCGTGCGACGGGCACATCGATAGTCCCGATCGAGACCAGTTGCGACAGCGTCACGAATCGCGCAGTCCAACGCCGACAAGAACGCCACCGCGGTTGCGCCTCGAGGACGAGGGCATCGATCACACTCGCGCTCTTGTGCATCTCTCGGAGTTCGATCCATTGCGTCCGATGGCAAGCGCGGCGGAGAGATAGCACAACACGCCCACACAGTTGGTCAGAGCCGGCCTCATGAAGAGGTATCACGCCCGCGGGGCGATCACCGAGGTCGACGGTCGCCTCATCTCCGGCCACAGCAGCAATGGTCCCCTCGGCGGTCTCGCCCACTCTGAGTGATCGTAATGAGCGTTGGCGGTCGCGCTTGCGAGCAGCTCCTCCATCGTCACCGGATCGCTGGACACGATCGGCGCGCAGGCAAGGGTCGTGCCACGTACAATCCTGCGAACCGGGGGCGCGGGAGGGTGACCGTCAACTCGACGGCTCGCTGGCCAGCACGTCTCGAGCATCTGGCCTGGCTGCTTCGGGCGGAAGCGGTCGCTGTTGTCGTCGCCACCGCCGATCCTCCATCCACCGTCTTCTCCCACCGCATCGACGCTGCTGACTGGAATGCCATCCTCGGCCAGGACGCCTTCGCTCGGGCAGCTGGGGGTGCATTCGCCGTATCCGTGCCATCCGGACGGTGGGGCGATGAAGCGGCGTTCGCCGTGGTCGCACCCATCGAGACCTGGAACGGACCGGCGGTGCTCTGCGCGCTGCGCCGCGAGATGCCCTTCGACCCACTCGACGTGATCGCAGCGAGCTCGGCTGCGCAGCTGCTCGCGCTCATGGCGTCCGACGGCCGCGATCTGGCCTCGGCGCAGCGGCAAGCGGCCGAACTCGACGAGCGCCTGGACGTGCTCGGGGGCATCGGCGACGGTCTGGTGGACGCCGGGGACGCCAGCGCCGTTCTGGCGCGCGCGGCCGCCGAGGTGGCACGCCGGATGGGCGCCGGCGCATCCTCGATCATGCTCGTCGAGGGCAACGAGCTGCGGCTGCGCGCCTCGGTGGGCTTGCCGACCGAGGTCCATCTGGGTAGTGGCCAGCGACTCGGCGAAGGTATAGCGGGTTGGGTCGCCACAAGTGGGGAGAAGATCGTGCTGCGCGGCCGCGTGACCGACGAGCGATTCCACGGCGTCGATCCCGACGCCCGCGAGTCCATTTCCGTGCCGCTGCGCGTCGGCGACGACGTCCTCGGAGTGCTGAGCGTCAAGCGGCCGCACGAGGCAGATGGATTCGCGGGCCGACAGACCCTTCTGGATGGGATCGCGGCGGATCTCTCGCGGGCGCTCCGCGCTATGAACGTCATCTCCACTCTCCAGCGCGAGCGGGAGCACGCCGAAGGCTTCGCGGACGTCGCCCTGGCCGTCGCGGCCGGCGATGTACACAGCGCGGCCCGAGCCGCTGCGGAGTCATTCGGCCATCACGCCGTCGCGCTGCGCGGCCGATCCGGCAAGGTGCTCGCCGTGTATGCCGGGGAGGACGATCCCGAGTGCCGAGCGGCCGCTCTCGCGGCGAGCGAGTCGGTCGCCGGTGCCGATGTCGCTGGCGCGACCAGCGTCGGCTTTGCGCGACACGACCCCACCTACGAGGCGGACGACGCCGCGCTCGCGCAGCGGACCGCCGACACGCTCGCACTCCTGGGTCGTGCCGAGGTCAAGCGCGAGGGAGGCCGGGTTCTCCGGGTCCTCGCGGTCGAGGACCATCCGGTGATGCAGCTCGGTGTCCGAGCGCTCCTCGAGCGAGAGGGTCTCATCGTCGTGGGACTCACGTCCACCTGCGCCGAAGCGATCGGTCTCCTCGAGGAGGCCCAGCCGGACGTCATCCTCTGCGACCTCCATCTACCGGATGCCGACGGAGCCGAGGCCATCACCCGACTGCGCGCCGAGGCACCGGCCCTGCCGATCGTCGCGTTCAGCATCGACCGCAGCCCCGAGCTGATCCGCGCGGTCCTCCGCGCAGGCGGGAATGGCTACGTCTCCAAGGACACCCCTGCCAGCCGGGTCATCGCGGCGTTACACGCTGCGGTCGAAGGTCTGGTCGCGCTCGGGCGCGAAGCTGCCACGTCGATCGCAAGGATCGATGGTGTCGAGCCGCGCGCACAGGCACATGCAGCGCCGGTCGAGCCTGAGAGCGCGCGGGTCGAGAAGGCCGCGGCGACGGCGATGCCAAATGGGGGTACCCCGAATGGATCGGGCGGAGACTCGACTTCTCACGAGCCACTTACGCCGCGCGAGCTTGAGCTTCTGCGATATATGGCCGAGGGTTACACGAACAAAGAGGTCGCGCGTGCGATGGTCCTCGCAGAGGACACCGTAAAGAAAGGCGTGCAGATGCTGATCGCGAAGCTCGGCGCCGCCGATCGGACGCACGCTGTCGTACTAGCCCTAAGGAACCACCTCATCGACTAATTCCTTGTCCGAATGGGTATTCGGGCTACGTGCATAGCGTTCCTATACACACGAAAACCCGTTAAACACCGCGAACCCGAATGGGTATTCGAAATGTGCCTGAACGGGGATTAACCGTAGGCATAGGTCCACGTCAATGTTCGCGCGCTGGCGCGCTATGGGAGCCGGCCCTGTATGGGGTTGCGGGGTCGAAGTGCGGCAGCGGCGGAGGGGGACTGGCGTGGACATAGCCCTGCTGTGGGCACAGGCTCGCGCGGGCGACGCGGGGTCGCGAGGCGCGCTCATTGAGCGCTACTCGGACCTCGCGGTGGGTATTGCCCGTTGCATGCGCATTTCAGCGGCATCCCTGGCGGACCGTGACGATGCCGCCTCCGCGGCGATGATCGGGCTCATTGGCGCGGTCGATCGTTTCGACCCGCGCCGCGGTGTTCCGTTCGAGGCATATGCCGCGCTGCGGATCCGCGGCGCGATCGTTGACGAGCTCCGTCGCGTGGACGAGCGAGGCCGTGCGGACCGCCGGCGCGAAGGCGCCGAGCTCGCGGTCTCCCTCGATTACCTAATGGAAAAGGGCGCGCACGTGGGTCCTGCTGTCGACGATGGCTTCACGGAGCGTTACGAGCAGGAAGATCTCAAAACACGAGTTCAGGACGCGCTGGGGAGGCTACCGGCTCGCCAGCGTGAGGTCATCGCGCGCTACTACGGCGATGAGCTCACGCTGCGCGAGACGGGGGCGAAGATGGGCGTCAGCGAGGCGCGCGCGTGCCAGTTACACGGTCGCGC
>DATDEH010000113.1 GCA_036523395.1 Candidatus Limnocylindria bacterium
CGAGAAGCCAAGTGGCGATCGTCCGTCCACCCCTACCACCTAGCATCGCGAGCGTGAAGACGGTCCTCGTCGTCGACGACGAACCGAAGATCGTCGAGCTCGCAAGGGACTACCTCGAGCACGCGGGATTTGCGGTCGTGAGCGCCTCCGATGGGACGGCGGCGCTCGCGACCGCTCGGGCGTCGCGGCCAGATCTCGTCGTGCTCGACCTGGGATTACCTGAGCTCGACGGACTCGACGTGGCTCGGGCGCTCCGCCGCGATTCCACCGTGCCGATCGTCATGCTCACCGGCCGCGGCGACGAGGCCGACAAGATCGCCGGGCTCGAGATCGGCGCCGACGACTACGTCACCAAGCCATTCAGCCCGAAGGAGCTCGTCGCGCGCATCCGCGCGGTGCTCCGACGCACGGAGCGGCCACCCGATTCCGGCGATGTGGTCCGCGCCGGCGATGTCACGCTCGACGTGCCGCGCATGCGCGTTCGCGTCGGCGAACGTTCGGTCGAGCTCACGCCGACGGAGTTCCAGCTCCTCGCGGCGCTCGCGCGCGCCCCCGGTCGAATCTTCACGCGCTCCCAGCTCCTCGACGCTGTTCATGGGGTCGCGTTCGAGTCCTATGAGCGAGCGATCGACGCGCACGTGAAGAACATCCGACGCAAGCTCGAGCCCGTTCCGAACGAGCCACGTTACCTGCTCACCGTGTATGGCGTCGGCTACCGCTTCGCCGACGACGAGTCCTGATGCGACCGCCGGACGGCCGCGGCTGGCGCGGGGGTGTGTGGACCGGTGGCGCGCGTCCGTTGTGGTGGCCTGAGAACGAACCGTTCCCGCCCAGCCGCGATGCGTGGCGCCGCGCGGGACAGCGGCACCCGCCCCGCCGCTACGCGCCAATGTTCTGCGCCGCGTTCCTGATCTTCGTGCTCGTGGTCGCGGCGTTCATCACGCTCCTCGTCAACGCGTTCAGCGCCGCGACATCAGGCGGCGGTCTTGCGGCCTTCGCCCCGCTCGCGATCCTCTTCGCCGTCGTCTTCGCGATCGGCGCCGGGACGGTCGGCCGTTTCGCCCGACCGGTTGCCGACCTCGTCGACGCCGCCGAGCGGATCGAGGCCGGCGACTATGCGGTGCGGGTCCGTGCGCGCGGGCCGCGCACGCTGCGCTCGCTCGCCACGGCCTTCAACTCGATGTCCGAGCGTCTCGAGAGCAGCGAACGTGAACGCCGCCGACTCCTGGCCGACGTGACGCACGAGCTCCGCACGCCACTCACCGTCATGCAGGGAAACCTCGAGGCGCTGCTCGACGGCGTCTACCCGGCTGACAAGAGTCACCTTGAGCCAATCCTCGACGAGACCCGCGTGCTCTCGCGGCTCGTCGACGATCTGCGCACGCTGTCGATGGCGGAGGCCGGTGCGCTCGCGCTGCATCGCGAGACGACCAACATCAGCGAGCTCGCTCTCGACTCGGTCGCGTCCTTTCAGACGCAGGCGGACAGTGCGGGCATCGCCCTGACTGCCGAGACCGACGGCACGCTCCCGCAGATCGACGTGGATCCGGTGCGAATCCGCGAAGTGCTCACGAACCTGCTGTCGAACGCACTGCGGTTCACGCCGCGCGGCGGGACCGTTCGCGTCACGAGCTCTGTGTCCGACGGGCGCCTGCTGGTGTCTGTGCGCGACAGCGGCCCCGGCATCGCGCCGGACGTGTTGCCCCATGTGTTCGACCGGTTCTACAAGTCGCCCGAGTCGCGCGGCGCGGGTCTGGGGCTCGCGATCGCCAAGAGCCTGGTCGTGGCACACGGTGGCGAGATCGAGGCACTCAGCACCCTCGGTCAGGGGACCGAGATGCGCGTCATGCTCCCGCTCGCGGAGTAGCGGGCCGCGCGCGGGGTGAGGCGGCGTCCCGAGCGCCGACCTTGTACGCCTCGCGCATCAGCTTCACGAGCTCGGCGTCGATGTCCTCTTCGTCGGTGAGGCGGAAGTGGAGGATCCGGCCGAGCACGCCGTAGTCGTCGACCTTGCGCACCGCGGATGGGTCTGCCGCCCGCCTTTGAGCCACAGCGTGAGGTCCACCCACCGCTCGCGCGGCGTTACGCCGATCGAACGCGCTCGCACTTGGAACACGATCGCGCGTCCTTGCGGATCGACCGTGACCGGCCCGATCTGACGGACGATGTCGTGGAGATGGCGATAGAGGCCAACGACGTGCGGCGGCTTTCCCTCGAGATGCGACGCGACGGTCATCCGGCGCAGGAGTGCGACATGTTGCGCGTGACGAAGGTGCGCCCGCAGCGCGGGCAGCGCCACAGCGGGCGTTTCTTCGTCGCTGCTATGGCGCCTTACCTCCATCGGTGTCGATCTGCGCGCGCTGGAGCTTGCCCGAGTAGTCGACGTAGATCGACTTCCACTCGGAGTACACGTCGAGCGCTGCGCGTCCGGCCTCGCGGTGTCCGTTCCCGGTGGACTTCACCCCGCCGAAGGGCAGCTGGATCTCCGCGCCGATCGTCCCGGCGTTGATGTAGACGAGCCCGGTCTCCGCGTCGCGCATGAAGCGGAAGGCGTTGTTGACGTTGCGCGTGTACACGGATGACGAGAGGCCGTACTTGGTGTTGTTCAGGACCTTGATGGCCTCGTCGATGCTGCTCACCTCGATGACCGACGTCACCGGGCCGAAGATCTCCTCCTGCGCGACGCGCATATTGGGCTTCACGTCCACCAGGACCGTCGGCTCGTGGAAGAACCCCTTCGCGAGCGCGCCCTCGGTCGGGATGCGACCGCCAGCCGCGATCGTCGCGCCTTCCTTCTCGGCGATCGGCATGTAGCTCGCGACCTTCTCCTGAGCCGCTTTCGAGACGACCGGGCCGAGGTCCGTGCCCGACTCGAGGCCGTGGCCCATCTTCATCTTCTTGGCCCGACCCACGAGCTTGTCGATCAGGTCGTTCGCGATGCCGCGGTGCGCGATGACCCGCGACGCAGCCGTACAACGCTGCCCGGACGTGCCGAACGCCGACCAGACGATGCCGTCGAGCGAGAGGTCGACGTCGGCGTCGTCGAGCACGACGATCGCGTTCTTGCCGCCGAGCTCGCACGACACGCGCTTGAGAAGGCGTCCGGCGATCTCGCTGAGATGCGCACCGGTGTCGCTCGACCCCGTGAACGAGATCAGGTCGACGCTCGGGTGCTGCACGATGTGATCGCCGAGCGCGCCACCCGGCCCAAGCACGAGGTTGAGCACGCCCTTCGGGAGCCCGGCTTCCTCGAGGATCTCGACCAGGCGCACCGCGAGCATCGGCGTGGACGAAGCGGGCTTGAAGACGATGGTGTTCCCAAGTACGAGCGCGGGCATGATCTTCCAGGTCGGGATCGCGAACGGGAAGTTCCAGGGTGTGATCGCCGCGACCACGCCGTGGGGTTGCCGGATGCTCATCGCCCATTTGTTGGGCAATTCCGCAGGCACGACGTCGCCGAACTGGCGGCGGCCCTCGCCGGCGATGTAATAGGTCATGTCGATGCCCTCTTGGACATCGCCCTTGGATTCCTGAAGGACTTTGCCCATCTCGAGCGTCATTTCGCGTGCGAGGTCGTCCTTTCGCCGGAGCATGATCTCGGCGGCCCGGTAGAGGATCTCGCCGCGCTTCGGCGCGGGGTAGAGCCGCCAGCTGTCGTACGCGCGTCGCGCGGCGTCGACCGCCTTGTCGACGTCGGCCGTCGTTGATTTCGTGGCCGTGGCGATGATGTCGCCGTTCGCCGGGTCGGAGTCTTCGAAGGCGTCGCCCGAGACCGAGTCCACCCAGCGGCCGTCGATGTAGTTCTTCAGATGTGTCGTGGCCATGGCACTCCCCTTACTGCGTCGCGCGCGATCGGCGGGCTAGAAGCTGGCTCCGTAGAACAACCAGATGGTCAGGCCGCCGACAAAGATGATCCCGAGGAAGATGAGGATGAAAGCGATGTTCGCCTGCCGTTCAGGGTCATCGCTCGAAAAGAAGCTCACAACGCGCGATTATGCGGTCGCTGATGTGGCCGCGTCTCGCGCGCACTGCCGCGAACGAACAGGTCTTCCGAGGCTTCGATCCGGAACTGACCCGACTCTCGCCCGGCCGTGATCCGTACATGGAGATGGGGAGCCACCCGGACGTTGTGGAGCGCGTGATGGATCAGCTCGGTGCCGCGCTACCGGTCGACTGTCGGTTCCTCGCCGACGGCCGCGCGGTGCTGGCGCATCCAGCAACTGGACGGATCCTCGCGATGCCGTACGGCACGGCCTACGCACTCTGGCTGCCTGAGGACGCGTGCGTGGAAGCCAAGCGATCCGGCCTGCTTTCCACACGCCGCTGGAGCAACGGCATATTGACCGATCTCGAACGCCAGATCGGACCCGGTTGGCTCTTCGGGGCGTGGCACGCGGACGAGGAACGCTGGCTTCGCGCAGCGTACGACGCGTTCAACTCATAGCGGCGTCGCGGAGGGGAGTCAGGATCCCTCGCCTGTCAGATCGGACAGTCGGTTCACGACCGGCAACGTCGTCCAACGCAGGATGTGTGATTGGATCGGCCACAGCGTCGTTGCCGGGGTCACCGACGACCGTCGCGTGACGATCGCGACCAGGTCGTCGACCTGCACGGCGACGCTGGTCAACTGCGCAACAGGACCGTTCGCGTTGGACGCGGCGTATTCGAGTCCGACATCCAGCGGCTGCCGCTTGCGACGGACGCGCGCGATACCGACGCGGATCCCGCTCGGCATCGCGTCGGTCAGCTCCGGCCAGTGCTCCTCGGGCACCAGCTCTTGGCCGGTCGCGTGAGCCACCAGCGTCGCGGTCTTGGCGAACCAGCGGCTGAGCGTTCGACGCGTCGGCTCAGCCACGTGCTCGGGGCGCGATTTGGCGAAGACAGCCTGACGAAAGCTGACTTCCAAGGTGCTCATCCACCCGGCATTGCACGTCCCACAGACGCTCGTGACGAGTCGGGCGATCCGCGCGTCCGCTACAGCGTCGGCCGGCCCGTTCGCGGCGTGCGTCGCGCGCCATGCACGCAGTCGTTCCACCAGCCAGCGGGCGAACACGTGTTCACGCGTGAGCGCGACACCTTCCCGTAGACAGAACCTGCAACGGCCGCGCGGCATCGGCAATCCAGACCGTGCGGTCATCGCTTTAGGCTACCGGGGGCGTGTTCATCAACGTGAGCGCGATGTGATGGCGGTGTCGGCGCAGACCTACGCGCGAATCGCGGGAGTCCTTTTCCTGATCTCGGCCGTAGCCGGTGGCTTCGGTGAGTTCTTCGTCCCGCTCCAGCTGATCGTCTCGAACGACGCGACGGCGACCGCGAACAACATCATGTCGTCTCGGCGGCCTCGGATTCGTGATCAGGAGCTTCGTGTTGGTCCTGGCGCCGACATACGCGTCCTTGGGCCTGCTTCTGCCTACGGCCGTCGCGGGCCTCGCACTGACCGTGTGGTCGTGAAGGGCGTCGATTGGCCCCGTGATTCAGTGGAGCTGAGGGGAGTCGAACCCCTGACCTCTTGAGTGCGATTCAAGCGCTCTACCAACTGAGCTACAGCCCCGGAAGCGGCTGCGCCGCTTCCGGGGCTGCTTCCACTTGCCGAGCGAGCGAAGCGAACGAGTCCGTGTGGATGACACAGCCCCAGGTGGCGAAGCCACCTCAATCGTACCCGAGCAGACACCCGACCACGAGTCGTAGAGTCTGCCCGTTCAGTCGGAGGGGCAGCCGTGAAGTTGGGAACGCATCACACCTGGGACAGCATCCCGAAAGAGCGCATGACCGCGCAGATCGAGCGCCGCTTCGTCCACGGCGAGCGTGCGATGGTGGCGCAGGTCTTCCTCAAGAAGGGCGCGATCGTGCAGACGCACACGCATGAGAGCGAGCAGATCACCTACATCCTCGAGGGCGCCCTGCGTCTGTGGCTCGGAACGAATGGCGAGCAGGAAGTGACCGTGCGCGCCGGCGAGATCCTGACGATCCCATCCAACGTCCCACATCGGGCGGAGGCGCTCGAGGACACGCTCGACGTGGATGTATTCAGCCCGCCGCGGCAAGACTGGATCAGCAAGACCGACGATTACCTGCGGCGCTGAGGCGAAGCGTGGCTCAGGCGATCCGTAGCACCACGGGCGCGTCGCCCCAGAGCCGCTCGAGCCGGTACAGCTCGCGTTCCTCGGGAACGAAGATGTGCACGACAACGTCGCTCAGGTCGACAAGGATCCACCGCCCGCCCTCGTAACCCTCGATCCCGAACGGCTGCTGTCCCGCAGCCTTCGCCTTCTCCACGATCCCATCCGCGATCCCTTGCGCCTGCCGCTCGCCGCGCGCGCTGCAGATGACGAAGAGGTCCGCGATGGTGGATACCTCGGAGATGTTGAGCACGAGGATGTCCTCGGCCTTCTTGTCGCTCGCCGCTTCGACGACAAGGTCGGCGAGCGCTCGTGGGGGGAGCTCAGCGCGCGTGGATGCCGTCACTTATAGAGACCGCGTTGTTTGATGTGCTCCCACACTGCGTCCGGAACAAGGTAACGCAGGGACATGCCGCGAGCGGCCCTGGCGCGTAGCTCGCGCGAGCTGATATCGAGCCGTGGCGCGTCGAACGCACGTGCATCGTGCATCGGGTCGGGTTCCGGGGCACCGGGCCGTGCTGCGACGAGGATCGTGGATAGCTCGCGGATGCGATCGGGCGCTCGCCAGCGAGCGAGATCCGCGAGCGCATCGCTCCCGAGGATCAGGAAGAGTTCGCCCTGCGAGCGGAGAGCATCGAGCGTGTCCACCGTATACGAGACGCCCTCACGATCGAGCTCGACCCGCGACAGCGCGAAGCGAGGCTCGCCCGCGATCGCTGCCTCGAGCATCGTGACGCGGTCCGCCACGCTCGCGAGTGGGTCGCGGTCCTTGAGCGGCGATCGGCGTACCGGCACGAACAACACGCGGTCGAGCGGGACCGATTCGAGCGCAGCGAGAGCGATCGCGAGATGCCCGACGTGCACCGGATCGAACGTGCCGCCGAAAACTCCGACGCGCGCAGTCAACGCTTCTTCGTCGCGCCCGGAGCCGCCAGCTGCTGCGGCGCATCCAGCCATTCGAGCTCGAGCTTGCCGATACGCACGGTGTCCCCGCTCTTCACGCCGAGCGTCCGAAGCTTTCCCTCGACCCCCGACCTGAGTAGGAGGCGGTGGAAGTATGCGGAGGCCTCAGGACTGTCCCAGTCGATCCCAGCGGCAAGCCGTTCGAGGCGGTCCCCACGGACGCGATACGCCTCACCCTCACGTGACACCTTGACGTCCCTCGCCCCACCCGCGAACACGATCCGCCGTTCTGCCGGCCCCGCGGCCTCGGGCTTAGGTCGCGCGGTGCAGAGCGCGAAGATGCGCTTATTGAGGCGGTCGACGCCCTCGCCGGATGCGGCCGAGATAGCGATAGCCTCGCGACCTTTGGCCTCAAGGGCTTCAACGATCCCGGGCACCGCGTCGCGCGCCTCCGCGAGATCGATCTTGTTCAAAGCGAACAGCTCGGGCAGCTCGTTGAGTGCTTGCCCGTACGCGGCGATCTCCGTGTCGATCGTCGCGATCGCAGCCAGGGGATCGGGGAGCGACGCATCGACGACATGGACGATGAGTCGGGTGCGCTCGATGTGGCGCAGGAACTCCTCGCCGAGGCCAGCGCCTTTGCTCGCGCCCTCGATCAATCCGGGGATATCGGCGATCACGAGCTCGCGGTCGTCGAGGCGCGCGACCCCCAGGTTCGGCGTGAGGGTCGTGAACGGGTAGTTCGCGATCTTCGGTCGCGCGCGCGTCAGCGCTGCAAGCAGGCTGGACTTCCCGGCGTTCGGCAGACCGGCAAGGCCGACGTCGGCGATCAGGCGGAGCTCGAGCTCGAGCTCGCGCTGCTCGCCCGGCTGACCGTCCTCCGCGATGCGTGGCACGCGCCGCGTGCTCGATGCGAATCGCGCGTTGCCACGGCCGCCCCTGCCGCCGCGCGCGACGATGATCTCTTGGCCGGGCGCGACGAGGTCCGCGACGATCTCGCCAGTCGCGACATCCTTCACCGTCGTGCCCGGTGGCACCTTGAGGACGAGATCGCCACCCGCTTTGCCGGACTTGTTCTGTCCACCGCCCGCATTTCCGCTCGTCGCCGCGTGCACATTCTGGTTCCGGTAGTCGCCAAGTGACGCGAGCTGATCGTCGACGCGGAGGACGACGTCGCCGCCTCGGCCACCATCGCCGCCGTCCGGTCCGCCGCGGGGAACGTGTGCTTCGCGGCGGAAGGAGATGACACCCTTGCCACCGTCGCCGGCGCGGATGGGCACGCGCGCGCGATCGAGGAACACCTAGATCCTCGCCAGCGGTCGCACGAACGAACCGATGCGCAATTGCGGCAACTCATGGCGCAGTCGCTCCAGTGCGTGTGCGATGCCGATGCGCATCTCACGACCCTTCACTGCGGCAAGCGCACGAAGCGGATCGGCGGCGAGGTCGCGCAGGAGGATCGCGCTCCCTTCGCGCAGGTCGCCCGCGACTGAGATGAGCGCGGCGATCTCCTCTTCGCGATCGAAGATGCCAGGGAGGACCGGGATCAGCAGGCTCGTCGCGAGGCGCTGCTCGGCCGCGATGCGAAGTGACGCGCGAACGTCGGCGAACCGATAGCCATCCGGCCGGTGCAGGGTGTCGTATGTGTCCGCGCGCGCGGACATCAGCCGGATCGTCACGGAATCAAGGCCGTTCGTCGCGAGGCGCCGCAGTGCGGTCGGCGCCGAGCCGTTCGTCTCGAGGTGGATCGTCCCCGACCGCGTCGTGGCACGGATCAGGTGGATCGCGTCCTCGACCATCCGCGGGACGAGCAGGGGCTCTCCCTCACACGCGCGCCCGAATGACACGAGCATTCCTCCGGCGCCGATGTGCTGCGTCGCGAGGCTCGCGATCTCTTCCACGGTGGCGTGGAACGCCGCGGGCTCGCGCGGCTCGGCTTCGCCATCGAAGCGCGGCGCGATCACGGCGAGCGGGTGCTCGTTGGCCGGCGCGGCGATGGGCAGCGCGCATTCCCAGCGGCCGTAGAAGGCATTCGCGGCGGCGCGGCACCCGTACTCGCGCGCGCAGCGTGCGAGCTGGCGGATCAGGCTGTCCGCGGGCCGTGAGCGGAGGGCTTCGTTGACCTTCGACGCGATCTCGGACTTTGGATATGCATCGACCTGGTGCGTTGGATCGCGATCGAGGAGTGCCGCCGCGACGACGAGGTCGCCCGCATCGTCGGCCGCCACGGCCGTGTACGCGCGTCGCGTCAGGTCCGGCTTGTCCGTCGCATCCGCGTATGCCGGTAGCTGTGTGCGCAGATGTCCGGGTGGCAGGACCGCCGCGACAGCGAGCCGGCCGGCGCCGACCCGTCGCGCGCGTCCGGCCTTGTCGAGCGTTTCGGCATCGCGCTCGACATGCAGGACGGTCGCGCCACTTGGAAGCGGGAGCGCGTCGGAGAACGGCACGGTCGCGGCGCCATCAAAGGCGGCAGCCGCGTAATCCGACACGATGACCCGTCCCGCCCGATCCGCATGGACTGCTCGATACACATCACGAGTATGGGGAGGAGCCAGTGTCTAACGCGCGGAGCCACGGAACCCGGTCGAGCCGACCGATCGAGGCGAAGCGCCGCGGGTGACGTGGCGAGGACCCCGAGCCGCGGCAGGACCCGCGGCGCGTCAGGCCGCAGTAGCGGACGGGTCAAATGGAACGGTCGCCGGCGCGCGTTAGTACGCGAGCGGGTCCTGCGGTACTCCGTTCACCTTGAGCTCCCAGTGGACGTGGGGCCCTGTCGTGACACCCGTCAGACCGATCGCGGCGATGAGCTGTCCGCGCGCCACGGTCTGTCCCGGGCTGACGTACACAGCGCTCGTGTGGTAGTAGCAGGTCTGCAGACCGCCTGAGTGCTGCACGCAGACGCGAAGTCCGCCGACGGCGACGGGGCCGGTCGCGACGACGACGCCGTCATCGGAAGCGCCGATGCCTGTTCCATAGGGCGCGGCGATGTCGACACCGGTGTGGCCCCACCAGAAGTACTGAGTGATGTAGCCCTTGACAGGCCAACCCAGACGACCGGTGCGCGCTGGCAGTGACGCGTTCGATGGGACCGGTATGGACTTCGACCGCTCGGTGCGCTTGAGGGCGGGGAGCGCCGCGCCCGGCACGAAGATCAACTGGCCCACCGCGAAGTGCTCGGGCTCGAAGTACACGCGGTTGTAGGACATGACGACCGATGGATCGACCTTGAAGCGATCCGCGACGCTCTCCGGTGTGTCTCCGTCCTTCACCTTGTAGAGCGCGCCCTCGCCCGGCGGGATCAGCAGCTCGTGTCCGATCGTGAGGGTCTGGTCTTCCTCGCTGATGTTGTTCGCATAAGCGAGCGCTTCGAGAGAAAGGTCGTAGTAGTTGGCCATCGAGGAGAGCGTGTCTTCCTTCACGATCGTGCGGACCACAACAGGTCGTGCCTCCGGGGCGGCGACGGTCGTGGGACTACGCGTCCCGGCGATGACACCGCGTGCCGTGATCTGTGCGCGCGCGACATCGTCGGCCGGCACCGTGGCGAAAGATGTTGCTGCAGCGTCGGTCAGTGAGGCTTCGGCGCGCCCAGCCGTCGCGGCGGTGTAGGGAAGCATGAGGACCAACATCGCGGTTGCGATGTTGAGCACCAAACGAAGGCCCTTCGAGCCGAAGTACGCGGCGAGAGCGCGCGGGATGCGACGGATCGTCACGTCGACAAGCCGTTGCTTCGAGTGTTGACCCGAGGTGATCAGCGACGCGGCGCTCCTACGGACCATCCTTCGCGCGCCGAGAGTCAGCGAAGGTGTCGCATGCGCCCTTCTAACGTTCGTCGCCAATACGGGCTTCCCTCCCCCAGGTAATGCCGATTCATGTACGCAATGCGTACTGCTCTGTCCCGAGCCGGGGTACCGTACCCACGAGGCCAAACGCTGTCAATCGCAGGACCGTCACGGGTTTGCTCACCCATTAGTACCTCCGTACCCTACGTGCGTGCCCGACTACAACCTCTCCTATGTCTATGTGTTCGCGTTCTTCGTAGCGGGAGCCCTGGTCGTCACGGTGATGATGTTGCTCAGCCACTTGCTTGCTCCCTTCAAGCCGACGCGCGAGAAGCTGAAGACATATGAGTCCGGCGAGGAGCCCGTTGGTCAGGCGTGGGGTCGTTACCCAACTCATTTCTACGTGTTCGCGCTGCTTTTTGTCGTCTTCGATGTTGAGGTGATCTTCCTCTTCCCCTGGGCGGTGCTTTTCCGTGATCTCGGTTGGTACGGTCTCGTCGAGATGACGATCTTCATCGCCATCCTCGTAGTTGGCCTCTTCTACGCGTGGAAGAAGAAAGCGCTCAATTGGTACTGAGCACACCTCGCCCGACGATCGACCTCATCGCGGCGCGCGGTGCGCTGGCGAAGAGCATCGGCGACCGGGCGAAGGTCTCGACACTGCATGACATGGTCGTGGTCGATGTGGAGGGCGCGCGGTTGGTGGAGGTCGCGACGATCGTGCGTGACGACCCCGCGACCCGCTGCGATCTCTATTCGGTGAACGCCGGTGTCGACACTGGGACCGAGCTACGCAGCGTCACGTTCGTTCGCGGCACCGAGACACACGTTTTTGTGATGCTTCGCACCCCGTGCGACGCGGCCGAGCCGCATGTCCCAACGCTCAGCTCGGTCTGGACCGGCGCGAACTGGTGTGAGCGCGAGACCTACGACATGTTCGGCATCGTCTTCGACGGCCATCCGGACCTGCGACGGATCTTCCTCGAAGAGTCGTTCCCCGGTCACCCGATGCGCAAATCGTTCCTTCCCCCACGCAGCGACGCGCGCGGAGGCTGATGACGCTGTGCCGGTAGGTCCGTTCGGGATCGATCCCGCGATCTGGGCTCCACTTCGACTCGTGATCGCGGTCCTTCTGGTGGTGGGCCTCGTCTTCAATGGTGCGCTCGCGCAGATCTATCTCGAGCGCAAGATCCAGGCGGTCATCCAGGACCGGCTCGGGCCGCTGCACACCGGACCCTGGGGTCTGCTCCAGACCCTCGCCGATGCCGTCAAGCTGCTCGGCAAAGAAGACATCCGCGCGCGGCTGACCGACAAGTGGTTCTTCCTCGCCGCGCCCTCGATCGTGTTCAGCCCGATGCTCGCGAGCTATGTCGTGATCCCATTCGCGCCGGGGATCGTCGGTGCGGACCTCAACGTCGGGCTGCTGTATCTCACGACGCTCGGCTCGATGACCGTCCTCGGGATCGTCATCGCCGGCTGGGCCTCGAACAACAAGTATTCGCTCATCGGCGGCCTTCGCTCCGCCGGCCAGCTCATCTCCTACGAGGTGCCGCAGATCCTGTCGCTGGTCACCGTCGTGCTGGTCGTCGGCACGCTCTCGATGGTCGGCATCGCCGAGAGTCAACCGGGTTGGCAGCTGAATGTCCTCGTGCTGCCGCTCGCTTTCGTGACCTACTTCATCGCCGGCTTGGCCGAGACGAACCGCGCCCCCTTCGACCTCCCCGAGGCCGAGTCGGAGCTGGTCGCGGGCTTCCTGACCGAGTACTCGGGGATGCGCTGGGCGATCTTCTTCCTGGCCGAATACGGTGAAGTCACCGTCGTGTCGTCGATCGTGGCGACGCTGTGGTTCGGCGCATGGCACGGCCCGTTCGTCGAGGTCCTCCCGCTCCTCGGCGTGCTCTGGTTCACGCTGAAGACCTACTTCTTCGTGCTCGTCTTCATGTGGATCCGCGCCACGTTGCCGCGGCTGCGCATCGACCAGCTCATGTCGCTCTGCTGGAAGGTCCTGATCCCGCTGACGCTGACCAACCTCATGGTCACGGCCATCCTGCTGCTGGTCTTTCCCACGACGGTGGTGCCGGTGGCGATCGCCAACTGGATCCTCCTGGCCTTCTTCGTGGTCGCCCTGCCGTACGTCCAGCGCCGCCGCCTTGTCGCGCTCCGCGAGCACCTCCGGACCGCGGCGTAGGCATGTATGACTTCATCGAGCCCTCGCTGTTCGCTGTCTTGACCATCGCGACCATCGCCTCGGGTGCGGGCGTCGTGTTCGCGAACCGCATCACCACGTCAGCGCTGCTGATGGCCTTCACATTCCTCAACGTCGCGGCGATGTTCCTGCTGCTCGGCGCGGAGACCGTCGCGATGTTCCAGGTCCTCATCTACGTGGGCGCGATCACGGTCCTGATCCTCTACGGCGTGATGTTCACGCCGCAGTCGCCGCGCCCGTACGGGCTCTTCTTCCAGACCCAGAAGTGGTGGGCCGCGCTGTTCGTCGTTCCGATCGCGATCTTCGTCGCGCTCGTGTCGTTCACCTTCCGCGATCCCGCGACGCTGGCCCCGAAGGGCGGCGACCTCCTGCCGCTCGCCACGAGCGTGTTCCGCGACTTCGCGTTCCCGTTCGAGGTCGCGTCCGTGCTTCTTCTCGCAGCGATGGTCGGCGCGATCGTCCTCGTGAAGCGGGACGAAGATTGAATGAGCGAGGAGCGGCTCCGCCGCGACGAGCGAGTCAACCAGCCGTGAGCCTGTCTCCTGGGCGCAGCCCAGAGATCGAGCAGGAGTAAGCATGGCCGTTCCGCTCGGAGCGTTCATCGCGGTCTCGGCGGTGCTGTTCTTCATCGGCACCGCCGGGGTCCTGGTCCGACGGAACGCGGTCGTGATCCTCATGTCCGTCGAGCTGATGCTCAACGCGACGAACCTCGCGCTCGTCGCCTTCTCGCGACGCTACTCGTCGATCGACGAGCGTGGCAGCGTCTTCGTCGTCTTCATCTTCGTCGTCGCCGCGGCAGAGGTCGCGGTCGGTCTCGCGATCGTCCTCTCCGCCTACCGCAACCGGCCGACCGTCGACGTCGATGAGATAAGGCAGATGAGGGGCTAGATGATCCAGAACGTCTGGCTCATTCCGGCATTCCCGCTCGCCGCGTTCCTCATCAACGGTCTGCTCGGTCGCAGGTGGCTGCACAAATGGACCGGCATCATCGCCTCGGTCGCGGTCGGGGCTTCGGCGCTCGTCGCCATCGGCGTGTTCCTCGAGGTCCTCGGCGGGCAGGAGCGAACGACCGTGGCGCTCTACGAATGGATCGGCGTTGCGGACTTCCGCATCAAGGTCGCTGCGCTCGTCGACCCGCTCTCCTCGGTGATGCTCCTCGTCGTCACGGTCGTGAGCTTCCTGATCTTCGTCTACTCGAACGGGTATATGGAGCACGATCACGGGTTCGCGCGCTTCTTCACGTGGCTGTCGCTCTTCGTGTTCGCGATGCTCATCCTCGTCATGGCCGACAACTACCTCCTGATGTTCGTCGGGTGGGAGGGCGTCGGCCTGTGCAGCTATCTGCTCATCGGGTTCTGGTTCGAGCGTCCTGAGCCGTACGTCGCGGCGAAGAAGGCGTTCGTCATGAACCGCATCGGCGACTGGGGCTACACGATCGGGATGATCACGACCTTCCTCGTCTTCGGGTCGATGCGATTCGTCGACGTCTTCGAGCATGTCGACATCGCGACGCAGGCGAACCTCACGCTCATCTGCCTTGCCCTCTTCTTCGGCGCGACGGGCAAGTCCGCGCAGCTGCCGCTGTACTCCTGGCTGCCGGACGCGATGGAAGGTCCGACCCCTGTGTCCGCCCTGATCCACGCGGCGACCATGGTCACGGCCGGCGTCTATCTGGTCGCCCGCTCCCTGCCACTGTTCGAGGCGGCCGGACCGTCGCTCGCGGTCGTCGGGACCGTCGGCGCGGTGACCGCGATCTTCGCAGCGACGATCGCGCTGGTGCAGTTCGACATCAAGCGCGTGATGGCGTACTCGACGGTGAGCCAGCTCGGCTACATGTTCCTAGCCCTCGGCGTCGGTGCGCCGGTCGCGGCGATCTTCCACCTCGCCACGCACGCGTTCTTCAAGGCCCTGCTGTTCCTTGGATCCGGCTCGGTGATCCACGGACTCGGAGGCGAGCAGGACATGCGGAAGATGGGTGGGTTGCGGCGCAAGATGCCGGTGACGTTCTGGACGATGCTCTTCGCCGGCGGTGCGCTCGCCGCGCTGCCACCGCTCGCCGGGTTCTGGTCGAAGGACGCGATCCTCGCGTCGGCGTTCGTGAACGGACAGGTCGTCCTGTGGGCCGTCGGGATCGTGACCGCCGTGCTCACCGCGTTCTACGTGACGCGCGCGATGTGGATGACGTTCTACGGCGAGCCCCGCGACCACCACCTCTACGACCACGCTCACGAGTCGCCGGCAGTCATGACGCTGCCGCTCATCGCGCTCGCCGTCGGCACGGTCGTGCTCGGCATCCTCGTGGGCTTCCCGCCGGAACAGGGCTTCATCGACCGGTTCCTGGGGCCCGTCTTCGAAGCCGCGGGCGGCGGTCACGTGCCGGAGGCCGCGACGCTCGTCACGCTCGCCGCGGTGTCCGTCGCCGCGGGCCTTCTCGGCATCCTCGCCGGCTTCTCGATGTACGTGCGGCACCGGCCCGACCCCGCTGCCGTCTCGCGCGCCGCCGGGCCGTTCTACCGGCTGCTCGTGAACAAGTACTTCATCGATGAGCTCTACGACCGGCGGATCGTCGAGGCGTTCCGCGCCGCGTTCGGAGCGATGTGGGCCTTTGACATCCACGTCGTGGACGGTCTCGCGAACCGGGTCGGCTGGGTCGCGGCCCTTGGCGGCGGTGCGCTGCGTCGCGCGCAGACCGGCGTCGTCGGCAACTACGCGCTCACGATCGTCGCCGGTCTGCTCGTGATCCTCGTGGCGTACGGCGGCTACGCGGTGGGGATCTTCACGCGATGACGATCGACCACATCCTCACCCTGCTCCTCACCGTGCCGGGCGTCGGACTCATTCCGCTCTACGTCTTCCGGAACGATCCGCGTTCGGTGAAGCAGGTCGCGGTCGTCACGACGCTGGTCGAGCTGGCGCTCTCGCTCGTGATGCTCGCGCAGTTCCGCGCGGGCGAGGCGGGCTTTCAGCTCGTCGAACAGGCGGACTGGCTTCCGAGCCTCGGCATCCGCTACCTCGTCGGCGTCGACGGGATCTCCGTCCTGCTCGTGCCGATGACGACGCTGCTGACCTTCATCTCGGTGCTCTACTCGTCGGGCGGGGCGATCAAGGACCGAATCGCGTCGTTCATGGCTGCGTTCCTCGTGCTCGAGATCGGCATGGTCGGCGTGTTCGTGTCGCTCGACCTCTTCCTGTTCTACGTGATGTTCGAGCTGATGCTCGTGCCGATGTACCTGATCATCGGCATCTGGGGCGGCCCGCGTCGAATCTACTCGACGCTGAAGTTCGTGATCTTCACGCTCGCAGGCTCGCTCCTCATGCTCGTGGCCATCGTTGCCGTGTGGCTCGCGACCGGCGACGAGGGCTCGCGGACGCTCTCGCTGCCGGAGCTGCTCGCGTCACGCGGACGCTTCTCCGCCGAGTTCCAGTTCTGGGTGTTCCTCGCCTTCGGTCTGGCGTTCGCGATCAAGCTGCCGATGGTCCCGTTCCACACCTGGCTGCCCGACGCCCATGTCGAGGCGCCGACCGCTGGCTCGATCATCCTCGCCGGCGTCCTGCTGAAAGCGGGCGGCTACGGTTTCTTGCGCTTCGCGCTTCCGCTCTTCCCGGTCGGGACACAGCTGTGGCTGCCGGTGATCATCGTGCTCTCGGTCATCGCGATCCTCTACGGCGCCGCCGTGTCGACGGTGCAGAAGGATCTGAAGAAGCTCGTCGCGTATTCATCGGTGGCGCACATGGGCTTCGTGACGCTGGGCATCTTCGTTCTCAATGCACAGGGCGGTGTCGGCGCGGTGTTGCAGATGCTCAACCACGGGTTCGTCACCGGCGCCCTTTTCCTCTTCGTCGGCATCCAGTACGAGCGCACCCATCGCCGTCTCATTGCCGATCTCGGCGGTCTTGCGAACCGGTGGCCGCTGTACACGACGTTCTTTGGCGTCTTCGTGCTCGCGTCGCTCGGCCTCCCAGGGCTGAACGGCTTCGTCGGGGAGTTCCTCGTGCTGCTCGGAACGTTCAAGTTCAGCGGTGTGCCGCTCGGCGGCCTCTTCTGGGGCCCGGTCGCGGCTCTCGGCGTGATCCTCGCCGCGGTGTACCTCCTGTGGATGTTCCAGCGCGTGATGTACGGACCAGTGCGTGAAGCCTTCCGCGGGCTCCCCGACCTGTCGCCGATCGAAGTGATCTGCGCCGTGCCGCTCCTCGTGCTCACCGTCCTGCTCGGCGTCTTTCCGCAGCCGGCGATCGCGATCATCGAGCCGTCGCTCCAGCAGGTGCTCCGGCTCGCGACCGATCCCGGCTTCCAGGTCGCGTTCAAGTGAGCACATTCGTCGACACGCTGGTGCCGATCCTTCCCGAGGTGATCGTCACGATCACGGCCTCGGTGGTCCTGATCGCGGACGGTCTTCTCCCGAAAGGACAGTCCCGACTGGTGCTGCCCGCCATGACGGTCGTCGGTCTCGCGCTCGCCTTCCTGGGCGGACCGCTCGCGCCGCCGTCGGGCCAGTACTTCGGCGGGTACGTGCAGATCGACACGTTCACGACGTTCTTCCGCGCGGTGTTCATCCTCCTCGCCGCGTTCGCGACCCTCGTCGCTCCGTCGTACCTCGAGCGGCGCGGCATCTCGCCGGGCGAGTACTACGCGACGATCTGCTTCTCGACCGTCGGCGCGATGACGATCGCGCTCTCGACCGATCTCATCACGCTCTTCGTGGGGCTCGAGCTCATGACCATCCCGATCTACGTGCTCGCCGGCATGCAGCGCCGCGACCGGTTCGCGAACGAGGCCGCCCTCAAGTACTTCCTGCTCGGCGCGTTCAGCTCGGCGCTGCTCGTCTATGGCTTCGCGTGGTTGTACGGCGTGACGGGCTCGACGCGCTACATCGACGTCGCGACGGAGCTGCAGCGCATCGGCCTCGCAAATGGACCCACCATCGTCGCCCTCGCCCTCGTCACGGCCGGCCTCGGGTTCAAGGCCGCGGTCGTGCCGTTCCACCAGTGGACCCCTGACGCGTACGACGGCGCGCCGACCCCGGCGACCGCGTTCATGTCGGTGGCGCCGAAGGCCGCGGCGTTCGCCGCGATCCTCCGCGTGCTGTTCATCGCGCTGGCACCACTCTCGGTCGACTGGAGCTCGGTCTTCGCGATCCTGGCCGCGGTCACCATGACCGGCGGGAACATCGTCGCGCTCGTGCAGATGAATACGAAGCGCATGCTCGCGTACTCGAGCATCGCGCACACCGGGTACATCCTCGCCGCGGTCGCGGCCTCGGCGGCGGGACCATCGGCCACCGCGGCCGTTCTCTTCTACGTGTTCGCGTACGGCGTCATGAATCTCGGCGCGTTCGCGTGCCTGCTCTACTTCGACGTCGAGGGCTCGCGCGGGGCGACGCTCGAGGAGCTCAACGGCTTCGCGCGCCGCCAGCCGCTCGGCGCTTTCGCCTTCGCGATATTCCTCTTCTCGCTCACCGGGATCCCACCCACGGTCGGCTTCGTCGCGAAGTTCCTCGTCATCCAGCCGGTGCTCGACGCCGGCTATGCGTGGCTCGCGGTCTTCATCGCGCTCAACGCCGTGCTCGCGGCCTTCTACTACCTGCGTGTCGTCGTCCACATGTACATGTACGACCCGGACACGGGCGCGCCCATGGTGGTGAACACGCGGCTGCTCTCCGCGGCGCTCGGGATCTCGGCGCTCGCCACGATCGTCCTGGGCGTGCTGCCGAACTCCTTATATGCGTGGGCGCTGCAGGCGGCGAACCCGCTGCTGCGATAGCTCCACGCGCTAGCGGGTAGGGCCCGCCGAGGGCAGCAGCCGTTCGCCGAGGAGGCCGCCCGCGCCGCCGAGCACGACGGCCGCGGCGAGCGGGGCGATCAGCTCCGGGAACGCGAGCACCACGAGCTCGCCGAAGGAAGATACGGGCGGCGTGTTCGGCCGGAAGTATTGATGCAGCTGCGTCGCGATGATGCTGCCGATGAAGAGCGAGAAGAGCAGCGCGACCGGCGAGGCGATCGCGCCGAGGCGGCCCGCCATGACGCCTGCGCAGAAGAGGATCGCCGCAGGCACCGCGAGCAGGATCACCGGCGGCACGGGTAGTGGCTCGGTGAGGGCCCACCAGAACGCGAGACCGATGGATGTCGCGGTCACCGCCGCGACGAGACGCGTGCGCATCAGAGGCGCGCCATCGCGCGCCGTCGCAGCCAGCCGCCCGCAGCGCCCGCGAATGCGCCGCCCACCGCGTACGGGAGAAGCGCGGTGAGGAGGCGCGCTTCCCACCCCAGGAGATCGACGCCGCTCGCGCCGACTCCGGCGCCCTGGACGAACAGCGAGTACACGCCGTAGATCAGCGCACCGACGACGACCGAGAGGAACCCGGCGAGCGCCGACCTACGCATCGCGAACCAACCGGCCCCGAACGCCGAGAAGAGCAGGTACGCGACGGCGCCGATCGCCGCGATGCCGAACCAGTTCGGCACGGCGAGGAAGGCGGCGAGGTCAGCGATCCCCGCCGCGATCACGGCGAGTACGAGACGCAGCGGGCTAGCGGACGATCGCGAGCGCGTGGTCCGCTCGGTTCAGCGGTTCGGCGCGGCCGTCGTCGCCAAGGATCGCGATGTCTTCGATGCGGACGCCGAACCGTCCAGGGATGTAGATGCCCGGCTCGATCGAGAACGCCATCCCCGGCTCGAGGCGCTCCTCGTTGCCGCGCACGAGATAGGGATGCTCGTGCCCATCGAGCCCGATACCGTGGCCGGTCCGGTGGATGAAGCGCTCGCCGTATCCGGCGTCGTCGATCACGCGGCGCGACGCGGCATCGACCGATGCCGCCGTGGCACCGGTGCGCGCGGCCGCGTAGCCCGCCTCCTGCGATCGCAGCACGATCTCGTGCACGCGTCGCACCTCGTCGTCGACGTCCGCGCCGACGTGGACCGTGCGCGTGATGTCCGAGCAGTACCACTCGCGCGTCCCGCCGAAGTCGAGCACGACGGCGTCGCCGCGGGCGATGCGCCGATCCCCCGCGGCGTGATGCGGCGACGCGCCGTTCGGTCCCGAGCCGACGATCGTGAAGGTGGCCTCGTCGTGTCCCTCATCGCGCAGCATTTCCGCGAGTTCCGCGCCGATCTCGCGCTCGGTCCGGCCGGCGAACTCGCGCTGGAGAAGCCGCAGGAACGCGCGATCCGCAGCGGCAGAGACCGCGCGCAGTGCTTCGCGCTCGTACGCGTCCTTCCGTATGCGCAGTCCACGCGTGACGACGGATGCGAGCTGGAACCCGCGGCCGCGGAGCGTGGCCTGCAGGCGAAGCACGAACAACGACCACATCTGGTCCGCGACGGCGACGTCGCCCTTCGCGCTCACGAGGCTCGCGACGAGTGCGTAGGGGTCATCCGTCTCGCCCCAGGTGCGCTGCGCGAGGTCAGGTGCCGCGGCCTTGGCGCGGGGTGATTCGAGCTCCGGCACGACGAGCGTGGCGGCACCGTCCGCGCTCACGACCAGACAGGTGAGGCGCTCACTGGCAAAGATGCGATAGCCCGCGAGGTATGCGAGGTCCGAGCTCGGAGACAGCAGCAGCGCGGCGAGGCCGCGAGAGCGCAGCGCTGCGCTCGCTTGCTCACGGCGCGACTGGTACGTCAGGCGTTCGGCGGGCATCTAGTGTGCTCGGAGTATGCCCGTGAACCGCTGGGCACCCGCTGCGAGTGTCCTCGCCCTCTGCGTCGGCCTGATCCTGCTCATCGGACTGAGACCGACCGCGCCCGCCCCCGTGCTGCCGCCGGCGGTCGCCGCGGTCACGACATCGCCCTCGCCAAGCCAGACCAGCGGTCCCGTCGCGAGCGTTTCCATAGCCACTCCAACGCCGGCGATCCCCGCCGGCTATCGGATCAGGATCGCGCGCCTCGCGATCGATCTACCGATCGTGGAGGGCGATCTCCAGCGCGATGCGGTCCGACAGGAAACTCCGGAGAACGTCGCGCTGCATCTGCCGGGCACTGCGATACCTGGCGACGGCAGCAATACCTATCTTTACGCGCATGCGCGTCGCGGCATGTTCCTGACGCTCTGGAGCGCACGCGAAGGCGATGAGGTCGTGATCGCGACGCCTTCGGGGCGCGAGCTTCGCTACGTCGTGAGTGAAGTGCATCCGCGGGTGGATCCGACGGACATCTCATGGGTCGCTCGCACCGCCGGGGAGCGGCTGACGCTGCAGACGTCGACCGGTCCGAATCCCGCCGACCCACGCTTCGTCGTCGTCGCATTACCCGTGTGAATGACTGCGCATCGCGAGAAAGATGCCTAGGCAAGCAAGCGCTCGTCCCGCACGAGATGTCGCCCGCGTAACGATGTGTCAACAGCAGGGACACAGACTGGAATCGGTCCTGCATAGGCGCGCGAGCAGTGGGGCGGCGGGTGAGCATTCAGACCGCGCGACGTCCGCGCGTCGTGCCGGGTCGCGACGAGTGGATGTTCCGCTCGTTCCACGCAGCCCTGTCACTCTTCTCTCCGCAGCGCGCTTCGATCATCGCGCGCACCGGTGTGGCGGTGTTCAGCGTCTCGCTGCTGTTGCCGATGCTCGTCTCGGGGATGGTCTCGCGCCCGCAGTCTCCGGTCGTGGTCGCCGCGAAGACGGACTTGCTACAGCTGACGACCGAGTACGAGCTGCCGCGGCTACCAGAACCGGTAGCACGCGCGCGGGTCATCGCCGCGATGCCCGAGCCGATCCCAGCGCCGATCGCGCCTCAAGCTCCGCCGGGCGTCGCCGCGGTCCCGATCGAGATCACCGCCGTGCTCGCCTCCGCGAGTGGCAGCGTTGTTACGGTGTCGTGGTACGGACCCGGCTTCTTCGAGAACCGGCTGCCGTGCTGGCAGTGGTTGGCCGCGAACGGTCTGCCCATCCAGTTCCTGCCGGACACCTGGGGCGTCGCGCACAAGTCACTCCCGTGCGGAACGATGGTCACGCTGACGCACGGCACGAGTACGGTGACCGTACCCGTCGTCGATCGAGGGCCGTATATCGCCGGGCGCGAGTTCGACCTGGCTCCACGCGTGAAGGCCGCGCTCGGTTGCACCGACCTGTGCACGGTAGTGATGCAGATCCGGTGACCAACGTCCGCTTGCCGTCCGGGTCGGCTGGCATCTGCGTCGACGCTTGATGGGTCGCTCGTCGTTCGACCTTACGAGCGATGGCATGGGACTTGCAGCCTGCCTCGCTACTCAGCGGGGAAGCCACAGGGCCCCCGGAAGGCATCGAAGGGAGACCACGGATGACGCGAAACAAGGGCGCCATGACCGTCGCCGAGGCTGGTCGGCGAGGCGGAGCCACGACAGCCCAGCGACACGGCCCGGAGTTCTACGAGCAGATCGGCAAGAAGGGTGGCCGCACGACCGCGCAGCGCCACGGCTCCGATTTCTACGAGCAGATCGGAAAGCAGGGTGGCCAGAAGGTCAAGGAGCTCTACGGTCCGCGCTTCTACGGTCGCATCGGAAAGATCGGCGGCGACACCGTCTCCGAGAAATATGGACACGAGCACTTCGAAGAGATCGGCAAGAAGGGCGGACAGAAGGTCGCTGAGTTGATCGCTCGGGGACGCCAAGCGGGCTAGCAAGCCTTCACACAAACTGAGTCCGCGTTGAGATGAATGAGCCGACTCCCGCGCCGTTCACACCGTTGACACGACGGTTGCGAATCGTATCGTCGCGAACTGTACGCGAGCGTGACGAAGGATCGCTCTCGTGTACCGAGATGCGGACGGAAGAGCGCCGCATCCGAGCGAGGGAGAAAAGGGCGTTGGACGGCGGCAAGCTCAACTCGGACACACCTCTGGTCGCGGTCGAGTGGGAGGACATCACGGCCTACTCGCGGACCGCGATCCCTGATGACTTCGAGCCGTACCGGCTCCGGAAGCTCACCTGCGGGATCCTCTGGAAGGACACGACCGAGTACGTCGTGATCGTGGGTGACTACGACATGACCAACGAGGGCAAGGATTACCGCCACAATGACTTCCACATCATCCCCCGCGGGGTCATCCGCAAGCTGACGTACCTGACCGACGCGGACTCCCTCGTCTCCCTTCAGGTCGAATCGGCCTAGTCCCGCCGGCGCTCGCAACTACCTCGCCGTAAGTCGTCGGCCCGGCCCAGCTCCGCTGGCCCGGGCCGAGCCCTATTCAACGGCCTGCATATCCGCCGGAGGCGGATATGCGTACGGATTAACGGAACGAGAACGGTCGTTTCTGGGTAATGGAACAAAGGAACGCTCTGGCACCGTTCTTGGGGTGTTTCCGGGTGGAGGTCTTTGGTGGCTGTTCGTGCTGAGCTTTACTGCTATTTCTGTGGACACGGGCTGGGGGAGGTCCTCGTACCGACCAGTGCCCGTCGTCCCTCTCTGGCGCAACTGCGGACCGCATACGCGACCGTCGGCCGTGAGGCCCCGGTGTGGGACGAGTCCGATCAGCCGCTTTGCCCGCGCTGCGGTGGACAGCTCTTCCTCGAGCGCTTCGAGCACGAGGTGATCCGTGCCCACGACCGGCGCGCGCTGAGGCGCGCGAGCTGATCTAGACGCCGGCCCTCGCAAGCCGCCGCCGCTCGTTCTTCCGTGGGTGTCCGCGGACCAGCATGGCTGGCGTTCGGCGCGCTCGTCGGGTGGTCCGTCTCGCGTCGCGTCCTGTTAGACCGCTCGCGGACCGACTTCGCGCTGACTGACCGCCAGATCGAGATCCTGTGGCTCGTCGCGCGTGGGCTCACGACCAAAGAGATCGCTGCGCACGAAGGTATCAGCCCGCATTCCGTCAGCACGCACATCCGTCGTGCCTGCCGCACGCTCGGCGTTCCGAACCGGACCGCCGCCGCGGCGATCGTATGGCGCGGGACCGATCAGCTGTCGGTGCCGGCGAGACCGAGCCGATCGGCGATGTCGCTCATCGCGACGATCACCTCGGTCGTGAGCTCCTCGAACGGGATGGCCATATCCTCGGCACCCTTGAGCATCATCTCGCGGCTCACCGCGCGCGCGAAGGCCTTGTCCTTCATCTTCTTGCGCACCGATCCCGCGTCGACGTCCCGCACCGCCTTGGATGGCCGAACCAGGGTCACGGCGGTCACGAACCCGCAGAGCTCGTCGACCGCGTAGAGCGTCTTCTCCATCGGCGTCACGCGCGGGATCCCGGTGTGGTCGCCGTGCGACTGGATCGCGTGCACGATCGGCCCGGGTACGCCGGCCTGCTCGAGGATCGGCTTGCCGTTCTGCGGATGGCCAGTGGGATCGCGCTCGTAATCGAAATCGTGGAGCAGCCCGGTGATGGCCCAGGTCTCCTCGTTCTCGTCGAGCTTGCGCGCGAAGTGGCGCATCGCCGCCTCGACCGCAAGTCCGTGCTTCCGGAGGCTTTCGCCCTTGGTGTATTCGCAGAGCAGCTCCCAGGCTTCATCGCGGGTCATCAGCGCACCTCCCCCGGTCGCAGCACGTAGCGATGCTAGGCTCGATCACGCGTGACCGGTTGCGGGTGCCTGCTCCTCATCGCGGCGCTCGTCGGGCTCATCGTCTTCTTGATCTTCGGCTCTACCGATGCGGGCGAGCCCATCGAGAGCGCGGTCGCGCTGCTCGTCTTGCTGTGGTTAGCTCAGTGGGAGGCGCTTGTGCCAGGGCCTCGCGCGCTCGTACGCACGCGCGACGCGTAAGACAAGCCCCTCGCGCCACGGGCCAGCCGCGAGCTGAAGTCCGATCGGCAGACCTGTCGTTGTGAAGCCGCAGGGGATGGAGATCGCGGGAAGTCCGGTGAGGTTGAAGGGCGCGGTATTCGCGGTGAGGCGCCCCGCGGCCGCGACCGCGTCCTGCCCATCGCGCAGCGGCGCGACGACCGGAGTCGTCGGCGACAGGATCACGTCGTGCTCGCGCAGCAGCGCGATCCACTCGCGCCGCAGCTCGTCACGGTCACGCCGCGCCTGCGCGTAGTCCGTCCCGGTGAAGGTCTGGCCGGTGCGAAGTCGTGTGAGCACGTCGGCTCCGATGTCCGCTGCGCGCTCGCGCAGATGCTCACGGTGATAGGCGGCGGCATCGGTGAGCAGGATGGCCCGCTGCGCGGCGATCAGCTCGACGCGCGGGAGAGAGGTCTCGGTCACCGACGCGCCGAGCGAGGTGAGCACGCGTGCGGCCTCGCGCACCGCGGCGTCGACCTCGGGGTCGACGTTGTCAAAGAAATGGTTCGTCGGGATGATGACGCGCACGCCGGTCGCACCGCCTTCGACGCCTGCGGCGTAGTCCTCGGTCGGGACATCCGCCGACGAGGGATCGAGCGGATCGTGGCCGGCGACCGCGTTCAGCGCGAGCGCGAGGTCACCGACCGTGCGCGCGAGCGGTCCGGAGTGATCGAGGGTCCACGCGAGCGGGATCACGCCGCGCAGGCTCACCCGCCCATACGTCGGCTTCAGCCCCGCGACGCCGCATAGCGACGCGGGGATCCGGATCGATCCGCCGGTGTCGCTGCCGGGCGAGGCGTAGCAGAAGCCCGACGCGACGGCGATCGCGCTGCCGCCGCTCGAGCCCCCGGGAATGCGTGAGGTGTCCCAGGGATTGCACGCCGGACCGAAGTGCGGGTTCTGATTCGTGACACCGAGCGCCCACTCGTGAAGGTTGAGCTTGCCGAGGAACACCGCACCCGCCGCGCGTAGCCTTTCGACGACTGCCGAGTCCCGCTCGGGGACGCGATCTCCGAAGATGCGCGATCCGCCCGTCGTGCGCACACCCGCGGTGTCGTACAGATCCTTCAGCGCGACCGGGATCCCGTGGAGCGGGCCTCGATCGATGCCGTTCGCAAGGTCCGCATCGGCGCGCTTCGCCTCGGCGAGCGCGCTCTCGGCGGTGACCGTGATGAACGCGCCGAGCTCGCGGTCGTGGCGAGCGATGCGATCGAGGCATGCGCGCACGAGATCGACCGACGAAGTACGGCGGGAATGGATGAGCGCGGATGCAGCCTGAAGCGGCAGCAGCGCGACGTCGCTCACGGCGCTGAATGGTAGGAGCGCCGTGACCGTATCGTGCTTGTCGTGAACGACCGCTCCTTCGTGCGCTTCGGCGGCCTTGCCGCCATCCTCCTTGCGCTGACGTCGTGGGCAGCCGTCGTCACGTACGCGACGCTCGCGCAGCCCGCACCCGACGCGCAGCCGAGTGAGCTGACGAAGGTGTTCCTCGGCCGCCAGATCTTCCAGTTCCTCTACGCGCTCGTCGCTTTCTGGGCCATGTTCGCCACCGTCGCGGTGTACTACCGGGTGCGCTCCGTGGGCGAGGCGTGGGCGTTCTTCGGAGCGCTCATCGGCATCGCGGCGTCCGTGGGCACGATGGTCGCCGCGATGTACGAGGTCGCGAACCTCCGTGAGGCCGCGCGCCTTGTCGGGCCCTCGCCGATCAATCCGCTCGGCGTGATGTCGTTCGGTCTCACCGGGCTGTGGTTCCTCATCGCGAACGTGCTCCTTTGGTGGACGACGACGCCGCGTGTCCTGGTGCTGCTCGGATTCATCGCGACGTTCGATCTCTTCGCGGGATTCGTCGCGGGACTGTCGGAGAACAACGGTGTCGTCTACCTCGCATCGCTCATCGCTGGCGCGATCGGCGGTCCGATCTACTGGCTCTGGCTCGGCCGGCTACTGCGTCGCGACGCCTAGCGCATGCGGTCGCTCGCGCGGCTCGCGTTCCTCGCCATCGGGATCCTCGTGGCCTACCTGGCCGCGCGCGACTGCGTGCCGTCCCGCGTCGTGTTGCCGTCGCCGACCGCCAGCGTCGCTGTGAGCAGCCCGTCGCCGACCCACTCCGTCACGCCGTCCGCGACCAGCACGCCGCAGTCGGCGTTCACGCTGACCGTGACGGATGCCGAGCTCACGAAGGCCGCGGCGTCCTCCTTCCCGCAGACGGTGAGCGGCGTGACCGTGCGTGACCCCGTCGTGAAGACGACGCCGAGCGGCGTCCGCCTGACGGCCACGGCGAACGTGTTCTTCGGGACGACGCAGTTCGTGATGATCGGAGCGCCGTACGCGAGCGCCGGCCGAGTTGCGGTGCGCGTGGACTCGGTCACCCTCGGCGGCCTTGCGTTACCCGACTCGGTGCGCGCGTCGACCGCCGCCGCGGTCGAGAGCGCGATCGGGCGGCTCGTTCCTTCCTCAGTGGACGTGCAGCGCGTGACGCTTGGAGATGGGACGGTCACGATCGAAGGCATCACGCAGCGCTAGCGTGCGAGCGGGTCGACCAGCTTTCCGAAGAGCTTCGCTTCCCAGTGGACATGCGGGCCCGTCGTCACGCCGGTCATACCGATGAGCGCGATCGGTTGGCCGCGGACCACACGTTGTCCGACGTTCACCAGCGCGCTCGAGGTGTGGTAGTAGCAGCTCTCCAGACCACCGCCATGTGCGACGCACACGCCGTTGCCGCCGAAGCTCTCCCAGCCGACCTTGCTCACCGTGCCGCCATCGGACGCGACCACGATCGCGCCGACCGGTGCCGCGACGTCGATCCCGGTGTGCGAGTACTGAAGGAATTGCGCGACGTCCCCTGCGACCGGACGGAGGAACCGCAGCTCGTCGTTCTCGATGCGGCCGAGCCGCGACTCGGCGTCCGGATCGCCGCGGAGATTCCATTCGTCGACCGACCAGGTGCCGCAGCGGTAGAGCTCGAGGCGCGTGGTGTCGAGCCGCTCGCGGCTCACCCCGGTGAAGTACCGGCCGTCCGGGCTGAAGACCCGCGCGCCGACGAGATTTGGCAGGGTCGCGCTGGCGCGCTCCTGCGGGGCGCCCCACACCGCGAACTTCTCAAACCGGTCGCCGGCCGGGACCGTCGACGACAAGCGTCCGACGAGAAGCGAGCGGCCGTCCGCCGTCCACGTCGCGACCGGACCGCTGAACCGGCTGAGCGGCGTGCTCTCCCTGCCACCATCGGGTCCGATGAGCTCGAGCCTATTCGGATACCGCACCAGGAGCGTGCTGCCCACCGGCGACCACTCCGTGTACGTCGCGCCGGGTGCGTCGATGAGGTCGACCTCGGCGGTCGCGGTATTTCCGATGTAGCGCTCGATCTTCCCGTCGTACGAGTAGCGCGTCAGTGTGAAGCGCCTTCCGTCGGCGCTGAAATAGACGTCGTCGAGTGGGTACGCGGGCTCGAAGTCTTTGTCGAACCGCGCGACGGTCCGTGTCTCGCCGTTCGCCCATTCGCGGATGTCACGCTTGTAGATGTACAGGAGCTTGTCGCCGACCCAGCGGACCTCGGGGATCGACATGAGGAGCTTCGCCTCGACCTTTCCCGCGTGGACCACGCGCAGGTCCTCATCGCGCGGCCAGTAGGAGAGGTACTTGCCCGTTCCGGACCACTCGGGCCGGATGCCGAAGCCGATCGGCGACAGCTCGCCGGTGCGGATGTTTACCGTGTAGATGAGCTCGTCCTCTTTCCACCCGACGGGCGACGTGGTCGAGGGGGTGCGCTGGCCCGCCGTGACCGCGAGCGTCCTACTGTCGGGGGACCACTTCGCTTCGATCACGTTCTGGATGAGCGGAAGATCGACCCGACCGGTGCAGTTCAGTCCAGCGTCCCATCCGCCGGCCGGATCGTCGGGCACCTGCGCGGCCGAGCGCGGTTCGGCGGGCATCCACGCGCCGAGGACAAGTGAAAGGACCGCGAGGGCCAGCTTCGCTCTCATCGTCGAAATTCTAGGAGTGGGTCCGCACGCGCCGAGCGTACTCTCGGCCAATGCAACGACATCGAGACGGAGAGCTCGACGATCTCGTTCGCAACACGATCATCTGGATCGCGGTCGTGCTCTGGCTTGCTTGGGGTTACTTCGTTCAGGAGCCACCGAGCGACGCGTATACGGACACGGTGCGTGACGCGTTCACCATCGTCCTCGCGTTCGTGATCCCGGTCATTTCTCTCTTTGTCGTGGTTGCCTGGGTGAGCGCCCTGCGGAATCGTCAACAACGATGAGAGCGCGACGTCGCGGTCGCGTATCAACGAAATCGACGATCCGCCCAAGGCACGCGGTCTTCGCCCGCTTTGGGAACACCACCCGTAGCGCGGACGTGCTCCGCGTGCGTAAGAGCACGCTTGGCCGTCACACAGTCAGACGTCCGCTGCTCGTGTCGGCCGTACACACGCGGTATTGCGCTGTACCGCTTATCGCGTGCAGTCTTCGCGGAGGTGGGGAAGAGGTCGTTCGCCTGGATCACCTTCGGCGCACTCCTTATCGCCGCGTTCGCGCCGATCGATAGCGGTCCCACGAGCGCGGCCGCGCGCGCAAGCGCCGGGTTCGATGCGGCAGGGGCCCGCGCGAGCGCGGTCGCACGTGGCGAGTCAGTTGGGGCGACCGCCGATCCATCGGTTGCGATCGAGACGAACTCCACCGTTTCGTACATCGGTTACCCGAGCGGACCTGCGAGTCCCGGCGAGACGGTCACGATCCCGGTCGCTCTGCGCAATCGCGATGTCGTTACGTGGGCCGCCTCGGGCGAGCAGGCCGTGAAGCTTTCGTATCACCTCTACGACTCCACCGGGCGCGTCGTCGCGTGGGATGGTCTGCGTTCGGTCCTGACCGAAGACCTTCCCTCGGGCGGCGCCGACGTGATCCCGATGACCCTGGCCGCTCCGGCGCTCACCGGGACATACACGGTCAAGCCCGACCTGGTGCGCGACGGACGCGGCTGGTTCTCATCGGGCGGCGCCGCGCCTGGGTCATTCGCGCTCAAGGTCACGACCGATCTCGACGCGGGTTACGGCACAACGACCACGCCCGAGGCGATCGTCCCCGGTGGCGTGGTACCCATCGAGGTGCACGTGACGAACACGGGCCTGAGGAGCTGGTCCGCCGGCGGCGACGCTCCGATCCGTCTCGGCTATCACTGGCTCGATGGGAATGGCAAGGCCGTGGTGTGGGATGGCGCGCGTCTTCCCCTCGCGCGTGATGTCGCGCCGGGCCGGGATGCCGCGTTCAGCGTCGATGTGCGCGCCCCAGATCGCGAGGGTGACTACGTGCTCGTGTGGGACATGGTCCAGGACGGCGGCATCGGCTGGTTCTCCGGGCACGCGGTCCCAGCGAAGCGCGAGGTCATCGCGGTAGGGGACGGCGTCACGTTCTACGGAAAGGGCTGGGGCCACGGCATCGGGCTCTCGCAGTGGGGCGCACAGGGGTGGGCCGAGGGCGCGGTCGGGCCACGCCTCACGGGCGAACAGATCGTCGCGAAGTATTTCCCCGGAACGCGCCTCGCCACCCAGCCGATGACACACCCATTCCGCGTGCTGCTTTCCGCTCCTTCAACAGGGTGCGTCGGGCGGACGATCGCGAACGTCGCGCGCATGCAATCCCAAGGCGGCATGCGCCTGGTCAACAGCGCGGATCCGACTGTCGTCTACATCGAGACGGCGCCGGATCAGCCGCTCCGATTCTGGAACGATGGCGGCTCACTCGTCGTGCGCGATGAGTGGTCGCGCGCGGTCGTCTTCTTCGGCGCCGACACGCTCATGCTCATGCCAAGGCAGTTCTGGGATCCGATCTACATCGATCAGAAGGGTCTCGGGTACCGCGGCAATCTCCAGGTCGGTCTGCGTGAGGAAGGCAACCTTCGCGTCGTGAACTTCGTGTCGTCCGACGACTACATGCGCGGCGCGCTTCCCGGGGAGATGCCGTCGCACTGGGAGTTCGAGGCGCTGCGCGCCCAGGCGATCGCCGCGCGCACGTATGCCGCGTGGCGGCAGTCGACCGCGGGCGATCGGACCTGGGATGTGCGTGACGACACCGCGGACCAGTGCTACGGCGGCGACGGCTTCGAGAGCGCGCGAACGAGCGCGGCGGTGGACGCGACCGCGTCGCTCATCCTCACCTACGACGGAAAGCCGATCCGAGCGCTGTACTCATCGGCGAGTGGCGGCATCAGTGAGAACGTCGGCTGCGTCCTCGACGCGCAGAAGGTCGACGGCACGTGGCAGTGCACCCAGGGTTGGCCCTACCTGCAGGTCACGGAGGACCCGGCCGAGGCCGCCGCGTACGACAAGCGAGGTGGGATGCCACACACCCTCTGGGCGCAGCACTTCAGCGGTGCCGAGATCCGTAAACAGATCATCGAGGACTACGGCGTGGACATCGGCCGCTTCGTTTCGATCGAGTTCAACGAGAGTCCCGGCGGTCGTCCCATCTCCGTGCTTGTGCGCGGCACCTCTGCCGACGTCGACCTGAAGGGTGATCGCTTCCTGCGCACGACTCTCGGTCTGAAGAGCACGCTGGTCCACACGACACCTTTCTAGCCGCCGCGCGGCCCCGCGTGCTTGGTTGCCCGCCGAGTTCCTTAAGAAGTGGCTAAGGATGCAATCCCCGGACCGCATACTCGGTATTAGCCGTATGACGAACTCTGCGCGCCGCGGTCCGGTGCTGGCGCTCGCGACGGCGCTGGTCTTTGTCGCATGCGGAGCGATCGGTGGTCCGGCGAACGCGACGCTGTGCCCGCCCGCCGCGCTCGAATCGGTGACGGTCGAGGCGAAGGCGATCACTCCCGTGACGTACGCGGTCCTCATCGATCGCGCCTACACCGGCGATTCGAAGCGGTCGCCGTCCTATCCGTGGCCGCAGCTACCGCGCACCGCCCTCGAGACCGTGGCCGCCGCGTTGCCGAAGCTCGACCTGCGGCCAGGTGACGCTCTCGTCGGCGCGTGGATCAGCCACAACTCGAACGACACGAGCGAGATCTTCCTGCCACTCAGCCAGGTGAAGCGAGCGACGGCTCTGGAGCTACCTGCCGCGCCGGCCGCACCGAAGCTTCCAGTGAACAAGCTCGAGTGCAACGAATACGCGGCCAACGTGAAGACGTTCAACGAGGCCGCGAGAGCCTGGCGGGCGAAGGTCAACGACCTGCAACAGCGGGCCGCCCTCGAGGATCAGCGGAACGTCGCGTCCTTCATCACCGCGACGACCGCGGCGATCCGGGGTGCCGCGCCGGCGCAGGACCCAGTCGGGACGGACATCTACGGCAGCCTTGCCGTGGCGTCGGGCGTCTTCGCGGCGAATCCCGGCACGCACAAGCTCCTTCTGTTCTCGGACATGACAGACACGATCGGCAATCCGGTCCGTCCTGATCTCGCGCAAAGCGAGGTCGTGGTCGCGCTCTATCACCGCGATGACGCGAGCGATCAGGGCAAAGGACAGAAGGACTGGGAAACGACGTTCAAGGCGCTTGGCGCTCGCGCTCCGGTATTTCTCGCATGGGCCGCGACCACAGCCGACAAGCTCGCGGAACAGTTGAAGGGAAGTGCGCGATGACGCTCACCCAGATGCTCGACCTGTTGCAGCCGATCCTCGATCGCTGGCAGCTGGTGCTCCTCGCGCTGGTCCTCGTGACGCTTCTCGGCAACCCCGCTCGCAGTCTCGTCGGCGCGCTGGCTGTCGTGCTGCGCGTGCCGGCGCAGTTCACTCGGACGGATGTCGAACCCGCGCTGCGGCGTGTCGCGCCATCCGCACCGAGCCGATTCCTCCGGAATCTGCGTGGCTATTTCGGGCCGGTGCTCGACCGCCCGGCGCGCGCGCTCGGCCGCGCGATCGTCGGGCTCTTCCGGACCGCGACGAACGCGCCGCGCTGGCCGGTCGCGCCGATCACCGACGCGATCGTCGGACTCGTGAGTCCGCTCGTGGATCAGGCCGCGACGCACGCCGAGAACGGGAGCGACCGTCTCGCGACGCAGTCACGCTCCGCCGCGTCCGAGCTGCGCGGACGGTCGGGCCGTTGGGCCGGGTGGCGCGTCATCGGAGGGTTCCTCTTCTTCGCAGGCCTCTGCCTCTTCCTGTACGCGGACGCCTCGCTGTCGATCGCGAGCCACGAGAAGGCGATCGGGGCGCCGGTCGCGTTCCTTCCGGATTGGTTCAGAGAGGTCACCCTGGCCTACTCGATCGCCTCGTTCGTCGGGGCGCTGATGCTCGGACTGGTCTTCTTCGATCTCATCGGCATGACGCACCTCGGTCCGTGGGACGACCTCGAGGACCGACCGCGTCTCTGGCTCACGCGCATCGCCGCCGCTCTGGCCGTCTCGTTCCTGCTGCTCGCGCTGTTCCTCGCGCTGTGGCGCGCGTCCGTGATCGTGCCGTCGTTCATCTCTCCTGACGTCGCCGACAAGCTGCTCGGCATCGCGCTCACCGCGCCGGTCCCGCTCATGCTCCTCGCGACCGCCCTCATCGCGTGGGGTGCGATCGCGATGCCGTGGCTCGCGTGGATCCTCGGCGTGGGCGCGCTCGCCCTCGCGATGCTGCTCGTCGCCCTCCTCCTGCGGGCCATCAGCCGCGCCCTCCCGCCGGCCGCGGTGTTGCTCGGCGGACTGCTGCGGATCGTCGGCGTCATCGCGCTTGGTGGCGTGATCGGGTTCCTCGGCCTTGGCGCGATCGCGTACTTCGGAGTGAGCGTCATCGCCGTCGCCACCGTGCTCGTCCTCGGCGCGGTCGGACTCGCGCTATGGAGCGTCGGATGGGTCCTCGCGGAAACCACGGTCTACGCGGTGCGGCTCATTGCGCGTCTCACCGACGGCGCGGCGATCGTGCTCCAACGTTCGATCGACCTGCTCATGACCCCGGGGAGGACGGTGTGGAACTGGCTCGCGAGCTTCGATCGAGCGCGAGCGCTGCGCCTGCAGCCGATCGCACAGCCTGAGTCGCGCGTCATCCGCGTGGCACCCGGCGATGTCGATGCGCTCGAGGAGGCCGCCGCTCGCTAAGGCGGTCAGGCGTCCTCAGCGAAGCGGGGCGGTATCGCGAACACCGTCGCCACGAGTCCGTAGACCCCGGCGAGTAGCGGCGCGCCCGCCCAGAGCGACGTAGACCAGCTGATCCCGCCGCCGAACGCGGCCATGAGCACGAAGTACGCGTAGAGCTGCGTCGCCGGGACGGCGAACGCGATGAGCCAGTAACCCATTCGCCCGTCAGGTCCACCCCACGCGCCGCGCCGCACGAGCATCCAGAGTGTCTCGCCCACGATCGCCGCCGCGAGCGCGGCAGGCAGGTAGATCCACAGCTCGGGCGTTGCGACACAGATCAGCACCGCGGTCCACACGACGATCGTCGCGATCGTTCCTGCCGGAAGTCGGAGGCGTCGCAGGGGAACGGTCACGAACAGCGCGACGAGGATCCCGTAAAGGATGATCCCCGTCGTGCCCGCGACCTGCGCGGTCATGTCGCTCCATGCACCGATGCCGGCGAATCCGAAGAGATTCCTTGCCAT
>DATDEH010000114.1 GCA_036523395.1 Candidatus Limnocylindria bacterium
CGAAGCTTCGTCTGGCCCGCACGGCATCAGGCGGGCGCGGCGCGCGACGCGTCGCTGCCGCCGATGGGCGCGCGCTTCCGTCTGCGTTCGGACTTCAGCTTCGCGGGCTACAGCGCGCAGACGCAGGTGGTGCTGCGCGCCATGCAGCAGTACGGACTCATCCTCGCGGACAACGGTTCGAACTGGTTCTTTCAGGGGAACGTTGCGCCTTGGCCGGACCAGCTGATCTCCGAGCTGAAGCGCATCCCGGCCGGCGCGTTCGATGCGGTCGATGCGTCATCGCTCATGGTCGATCCGAACTCCGGCCTCGCCCGCGGCACGGCCGGCGTTGCGCTCGAAGCGGGTTGGCACTCGCGCTGGCAGAGCCAGTCGAACTACCTGATCATGTCGCCCGCCCAGGTCGCCGACTTCTGGATCAAGTTCACCAACACCGGTACCCAGACCTGGATCCGGGGCCTGTGGGGGCGTCAGGCGAACCTCGGCCTCAACCGCGATGACAAGGAGCCGTACCGGCTCGGCATGGCTGCGGATTGGCTCTGGGACGACCGCATCGCGACGACCACCACGCTCGCCGTCGCGCCCGGTGAGGTCGGCGAATTCCGCTTCAAGGTGCGCGCGCCGATCGCTCGCGGCGTGTACCGGCTGAACCTGCGTCCGGTGATCGACGGCACGGTCTGGCTGGAAGACCAAGGGGTGTTCTGGATCATCGACGTCCGCTAGCGGCTTGACAGTCGAACCGGGATTCGCCAAAGTGCCCGCGTTAAAACCTTTAACAAAAGGTTTCAGGTGCGGGGAGGGCTCGGCTGGCGAGGACGACGATCCACGACGTCGCGCGGAACGCAGGCGTTTCGACTGCCGCCGTGTCGCACGCCTTCAACGATCCCGAGCGCCTGCGTGCGGCCACGGTGGACAAGATCCTCACCGCGGCGCGCGATCTCGGGTACGCGCCGAACCCGCACGCGCGCGCCCTTCACTCGCGTCGCGCCGGCGTGCTCGGCGTGCTGTTTCCGCAGCCGATCGCATCGGTCTTCGCGAACCCGTTCTTCTCGACGCTGCTCGAGGGGATCGGCAGCGTGACCGACGAACGCGGTATGGGCCTCCTCACGCTGTCGCCGCTCGGCACCTCGCTGGAGCGCGCGCTCGCTACCGCTCCGGTCGACGGCTTCGTGATCCTCGGCCTCGATGAGAAGCACGCGGACGTGGCGCCCCTGCGCAAGCGCGGCGTTCCGTTCGTCATCGTGGACGGCGACGCGGAGACCGCATCCTCGGTGAACGTCGACGATGAGGGCGGCGCCTACGCGGCCGCGGATCTGCTGCTGACGCGCGGGCACCGCGACATCTTGGTGCTTACTTTTCACGCTCCGCCGGAAGAGCTCGACAAAGACCTCGGCGTTCGCGGCCGGCGTCTGCGTGGTTATCGCCGTGCGTTCGCGAAGCATGACGTCAAAGTCGCAGGGGACCACGTCGTTCGCACGTTCGTCTCGCTCGATGGCGGTGATGAGGCGTTCAGCGCGGCATGGGCGACCGGCCTCAGGCCGACCGCGGTGCTGGCGGTCAGCGACATCATGGCGCTCGGCGCGGTCCGCGCAGCGCGACGGATCGGTGTAGAAGTGCCCGATGAGCTCGAGGTCATCGGCTTCGACGACATCCCGCTCGCTTCGGCCAGCCAGCCGGCCCTGAGCACGGTGCACCAGCCGATCGCTGAGAAGGGGCGCATCGCGACGCGCCTTCTGATCCGCGCGCTCGATGAAGGCGCGGCGCGCGAGACGATCGTGCTGCCAACCGAGCTGCGGCTACGTGAATCCACCAGCGACATGGGCGTGAGGAACGCCGAGAGGGCGAAGGGAGGGCCGTATCGGAGACCGAAGTCAGATCTCATCCGCGTCGCGTCGCGCTAGCGGCGCGTCGCGTCATCGCGACAGCTATGGGAAAGGAACGGGCATGAAGCTAAAGGCGATCGCGCTACTCACCATCGCGCTGCTGGTGTCGACCGCGTGCGGCGGCGGGACGAGCAGCACCGGAGGCGGCGTTGCCGCGGGTTCGATCAAGGGAAACATCACGCTCTGGCACGCGTACGGGACCGGCGGTTCCGAGGAGACAGCTCTCAACGGGATCATCGACACGATCAAGAAGGCCAACCCTGACGCCAAGATCACCGTCCTGCAGGTCCCATTCGACCAGGTCTTCAACAAGTTCCAGACCGAGGCCGCGGCAGGCGGCGGTCCCGATCTCTTCACCGCGCCGAACGACGAGCTCGGCAATGAGGTCCGCGCGAACCTGCTGCTCGCCCTCGACGACAAGCTGAAGGGCAAGCTCGACAAGGTCGCGCCGCTGGGCGTCGACGGCCTGAAGGTCGCCGGGAAGCTCTACGGCATCCCGATGCTCTTCAAGGCGGTCGCGCTCTACTACAACAAGGACAAGGTGCCGACCCCGCCGAAGACGACCGATGAGCTCATGACCATGGTCAAAGCGGGAAAGACGATCGTGCAGAACCAGAACGGCTACCACCTCTTCGGCTGGCCGGCGGCGTTCGGCGGCAAGCTGCTCGACGACTCGGGCAAGTGCGTCGCCGATCAGGGCGGCTGGGCCGACGCGATGCAGTACCAGCTGGCTCTCAAGGCTGCAGGCGGCAAGTTCGAGACCGACGGCGGCCGCGCAGACACGTCCTTCCGCCAGGGACAGGTCGACATGATCATCAACGGACCGTGGGTCCTCGGCGACTACAAGAAGGATCTCGGCGCCAAGCTCGGCGTCGCGCCGATGCCGGCAGGCCCGAAGGGCAAGGCCGGACCGCTCACCGGCGTCGATGGCTGGTACATCAACAACAGCGCGAAGAACGTTGACGGCGCCATCGCGCTGGCGCTCGCCATCACCGACGCCGTCGGTCAGAAGGCGTACGCGGATGTCGCGGGTGACGTGCCCGTGCGCACCGACGTCACCGTCAGCGACCCGCTCGTCAAGAGCTTCGCCGACGCATCGGCCACCGGGTTCGCGCGCCCGCAGAGCGCGGAGTTCGCGAACTACTGGGGTCCATTCGGCGACGCGGTCACCAAGATCATCGAAGGCAAATCCACTCCGGCGGCTGGCATCGCTGAGGCATGCGCCGCCATGAACAAGGCGAACAAGAAGTAGCCGCGGCCGGGGGGCGTGCGCGAGCACGTCCCCCGGCGCATCATTCGGAGGAGCAATGGCGGCGGTCATTGACGCTTCGATAGACGACGCGAAGCTCGCCGAGCCGGCGGGGTCCAAGCGTGGTCGTCCGCGCTGGCTGACGGCTTACCTCTACATCCTGCCTGCCCTCGTGATCATGCTTGCGGTGACCTACTGGCCGATCCTCTTTCAGGTCTACATGTCGTTCACCGACTACGGGCTGCGCAACCTCCGCTTCGACGCGCCGGCCGCGAATTTCGTCGGCATCGAGAACTACGTCAACCTCATCACCAATCAGGTCGCGCAGATCGCGAACTTCAACTTCTGGGGCATGCTCGCGTTCAACCTCTTCTGGACGTTCTCGAACGTCATCTTCCACATCACGATCGGCATCCTCATCGCCGTGCTGTTGAACGCGAAGGGTCTCTGGTTCCGCGGCGTGTACCGCGCGATTTTCGTTCTCCCGATCGTGATCCCCACCCTCGTCGTCGCGACCGTGTGGCGGAACATGTTCGACACGGACTACGGCGCCATCAATCAGGGTCTCGCGGCGATCGGCGGCATCTTCGGCATGTCACCGGACGTGTTCCATATCCGCTGGATCGACCAGGTCGACCCGCCGGTCAGCTGGATCCCGCTCCCGCTCTCGTACTTCGCGCTGCTCATCACGAACATCTGGCTGGGCTGGCCGTTCATGACGATCATCGCGACGGGCGCACTGCAGAGCATCAGCAAGGAGTACTACGAGGCCGCGTCGATCGATGGCGCGTCGGCCCGCCAGCAGTTCTTCAACATCACGCTCCCGCTGCTCCGGCCGGCGATGATCCCCGCGGCGATGTACGGGATGATCGTGACCTTCAACCTCTTCAACCTGATCTACATGGTCTCGGGTGGTGGCCCGCTGCGGCAGACCGAGATCCTGGTCACGACGGCGTTCCGGTTGGTCAACGAGAACCGTCTGTACGGCCTGGCCGCGGCGTTCGGGATCTACACGATGATCATCCTGCTCGTCCTGACGCTGCTCACGAACCGGATCACGAAGGCGACCGAAAGCTATGTCTAAGGTGCTGGCGCAGGGGACGCTCCCGATCGCGCGGCCACGCATATTCAGCCTGGCTCGCGTCCGCGAACGCGCGACCGGCGGTGGCAGCCCACTCGGCCGGCAGCTGATGCTCCAGGCCCTCCTCATCTTCATCAGCTTCACTGTGCTCTTCCCGCTCCTCTGGGTCGTCAGCATGTCGCTCGATCCGCGCAACATCTCGCGTCCGACGGAGCTCACGCTGATCCCGCCGGGCGCCTCATTGCAGGCGTACATCGACGTGCTGAACAAGCCGACCTCGAACCCGGTGACGCTGCCGCAGCTAGTGTTCAACAGCTTTCTGCTCGGCGCGGGCGTTTCATTCGGTTCGCTGGCGCTCGGCGTCGCGGCCGCCTACGCGTTCTCGCGCTTCCTGTTCCCCGCGCGGCAGGCGCTGATGATCGCGATCGTCGCGGTCCTCATGGTGCCGTCCGTCGCCGCGCTCGCGCCGCTCTTCGTGCTGCTGAACAAGATCACGATCGACATGGGCGATTTCAACTTCAATCTGCGCAACTCGCTGCTCGGCGTCGGTCTCGCCCTCACCTCCGGTGCGCTGCCGTTCGCGATCTGGAACCTCAAGGGGTACATCGACACGATCCCGAAGGAGCTCGAGGAGGCCGCGCTGCTCGACGGGTGCAACTCGACCCAGACGTTCCTGCGGATCATGTTGCCGCTCGCGACGCCGGCGCTCGCGGTCACGGCGTTCCTGGGCTTCCTCACGGGCTGGACCGAGTTCGTGATGTCGTGGCAGTTCCTCACCAATCCCGAGAACTTCACGCTGGCGATGGCGCTGTGGGGCATGACCGGCCAGTACGCGGCGAACACGCCGTGGTCGAAGTTCTCCGCGATGGCGATCCTCGTCGCGCTGCCCGTGTCGGTGGTGTACCTGTCGCTGCAGCGCTACATCGTCGGCGGGCTCACCGTCGGCGGGGTGAAGGGCTAAGCCGACTGCGTCTCGCAGCGATCCAACACCGCGCCCGCGCCCCGTACGTGCAGCCGCTGGCCGGCGAGCGCTTCTACGTTCGTCTCGTCGCCGAGGCAGGTGATCTGAGCCGCGTGATCTGCCGCTTCGCCGACAAGTACGAGCTGGGCCACGAGAGCGACCTCGCCCTCGTGCGCGAGGCATCCGACGGCGTTCGCGACTACTGGACCGGCGTGCTCCCTGTGCCGACGTCGCGCCTGCGCTACTTCTTCCACCTGACCGGCACGGACGGCTCGATGACCTTTCTGTCAGAGCACGGCTTCACGCCCGCGCCGCCGCCGCGCCGCTTCCACGCTGGGTACTTCTTCTACCCGTACGACCTGCCCGCCGACCGATTCGCGCTGCCTGCCTGGGTCCCGGGCACGACCTTCTATCTCATCTTTCCCGATCGCTTCGCGAACGGCGATCACTCGAACGACCCGCCGTGGGTGCGGCCGTGGGGTGAGATCCCGACGGCGCGATCGTTCTTCGGCGGCGATCTCGCCGGCATCCGGCAGCGCCTCGCCTGGCCCCGCGACCTCGGTGTAGGGTGCCTGTATCTCACGCCGGTCTTCACCTCGCCGTCGAATCACAAATACGACCCGGCGGACTACGACCACGTCGATCCGCAGTTCGGCACCGACGAGGATCTGGCCGGGCTGGTACGCGAGTCCCACGACGCGGGCATGCGCGTCATGCTCGACGGCGTCTTCAATCACGCCGGCGACGAATGGGCCGCGTTCCGCGACGTGCGCGAGAAGGGCGCCGCGAGCGCGTATCGCGACTGGTTCTTCCGCATCGACGGGTTCCCGGTGGACAGCGAGCGGGTGAACTACGAGACCTTCGCGAACCGCATCCGCAATCACCCCAAGCTCAACACCGCGAACCCCGAGCTGCGCGAGTACCTCGTCGGTGTCGGCGAGCGCTGGGTGCGCGACGCGGACATCGATGGCTGGCGGCTCGATGTCGCGAACGAGGTCGATCATCGGTTCTGGCGCGCCTTCCGCGACCGCGTCAAGGCGGCCAAGCCCGACGCGTTCATCGTCGGCGAGGTCTGGCACGACGCGATCCGCTGGCTCGACGGCGCGCAGTTCGACTCCGTCATGCATTACCCGTGGCGTGACGCGGTGCTCCAGTACCTGAACCGCGGCGTCTCCCCGTCGCGCTTCGCGGGCTGGACGACGTCCATCCGCCACATGTACGAGCCCGCGGTCGAGGCAGGGCTCATGCATTTGCTCGGCAGCCACGACACCGCGCGCATCCGGACCGAGCTCGGCGGCAGCGCCGACCGGGCATTTCAGGCAGCCGTGCTGCTGCTCACCGCATCGGGCGCGCCGCTCGTCTATTACGGCGACGAGATCGGGATGGAGGGCGGCGACGATCCAGACTGCCGCCGCTGCATGGAGTGGGATGAGAGCAAGCACGATCGGCGCATCCTTCACGCGCACCGCACGCTCATCGCCCTGCGCCGGTCACGTCCCTGGCTCGCGTGGGGTGCATTCGAGGATCTCGTCGCCGACGATGCACGCGAGATCTACGCGTACCGCCGCGTCGCGCGCGGTCCGCTCTCGCTCAATGGAGCGAACGGCGATGCCGTCTACGTCGCGCTCAACACCGGAGACCGGGACGCCAAGGTCCGCCTTCCGGCAGACGGCGCGCGTCTGACCGACGTGCTCTCCACCGAGCCTGTCGCGATCCACAAAGGTGAGGCGCTGATCACACTTCCAGCGGGCGGCGCCGCCGTGCTGGTGCCGGAGCCGCGCTGACGCGCGTCCTGGCGGCGGCGCTCTTCGTCGTCGCGTCGGCTCTGCCGTTCCGCGTCGTCCAGGCGCTTCCGTGGACCGCCCTGCCCGCTGCGGTCACGGACTGGAGCAACGAAGTCGTCTACATGGTCATGACCGACCGCTTCCGCAACGGCGATACATCGAACGATCTCGACAGCGACGGGACGCGTGCCAACTCGTGGCACGGCGGCGATCTGCAGGGCGTGATCGACGAGCTGCAGTACATCAAGGGCCTCGGGATGACCGCGATCTGGATCACGCCCGTGGTGGAGCAGATGCCGGGCGGATATCACGGCTACTGGACGCGCGACCTGTACAAGGTCGATCCGCATCTCGGCGACATGGCAAAGCTGGCCGAGCTGGTGCGCCGCGCGCACGCGCTGGGTCTAAAGATCGTGCTCGACGTCGTCGTGAACCACGTCGGGCAGCGGAATCCCTGGGTCACCGACGGCGCGCACGCGGGCTGGTTCCACCCGGATTGCGTCATGAACTTCGCGGACCAGAGCAGCGTCGAGAATTGCTGGCTCGCGGGGCTCCCAGACTTCGACACGGAGAACCCGACCGTCCGCGCGTATCTCACGGACTGGTCGTTGTGGCTCATCGACCAGACGAACGTCGACGGCTTCCGCGTCGACGCCGCGCGCCATCTGTCGAAGGACTTCCTGAAGGCGTGGACCGGAGCGATCAAGGCGAAGCATCCCGGCTTCTGGCTCTTGGGTGAGATCTACAGCTCGGGCTACCGCTATCAGTCCGGCTTCCTCGACGCAGGACTCGACGCGGTCACGGACTTCCAGACCTACGACGTGATCCGCACCGGACTTTCCGAGCCCGGCAACCTCTCGCAGCTTTCGCTACCGCCGGCACTGGCCGCGAACGACATCGGCGCGGGTCATGAGAACGCGCGCGCGATCTTCCTCGACAACCACGACGTGCCGCGCTTCGTCGGGCCCGATCCGCCGAGCGCGACGACGCTGTCGCGACTGCGTCAGGGGCTGGTCTATCTGTTCACGATGCCCGGGACGCCGGTGCTCTATTACGGCACCGAGATCGCGCTGCCTGGCGGGCCCGACCCGGATGACCGGCGGAACATGAGCTGGACCGAGGCCGGGTCCGACATCCGAAGTCTCGTGACGAAGCTCGCGCAGCTGCGGCGCGAGAAGCTGGCGAGCGGAGGGTTCGTCGAGCTCGTCGCCAGCCCACAGGAGCTCGCTTATGCACGCCGCAACGGCACGACTACTGCGGTCGTCGTCTTCAATGGCGATGCGAAGGCGGCACGGACGGTGCGCGTGCCCGTGGCATCGCTCGGGCTCGGCAACGACGTGAGCGCCACCGATGCCCTTGCTACGCAAGGCGCGGCGGTCCTCTCACGCGACGGTGCTCTCTCGATCGATGTTCCCGCGCGTGGCGCGAGCGTGTGGCTCGTGTCCGCGCGCGCACCGGATGGTCTGCCGCCACTCGCGCTCGCGGTGCTGGTGTTGTTGGTCGCGTTCGTTGGTGGCTTGGCGCTGCGGCGCCGGCTCAGCTGAGCCGCGCGACGAGCCCGTCATTCGGCCCCAGCTCGATCGCGTTTCGCAGCGTGTCGCCGGTGCGCCCGTCCGACGTGGACAGCACGACACTGGCGTCCTCTGTGATCGCGATGCGGCTCGGGTGGTCCTGGAAATTGAGCGCGACCATCAATCGCTCCCCATCCGCCTCGCGGAGGTAGGCGAACACGCCACGCGGTGCCCGGAGCGAGCGGTACGAGCCGGCTCGCAGCGCGGGCGAGCCGTGACGTAGCCAGATGACCCGGCGGTAGAACGAGAAGAGCGACCCGGGATCGTCGCGCTGGGCGGCGACGTTCACCTGCTCGGCGTTGGCGGCCATCGGTAGCCACGGCCGCCCGGTCGTGAAACCCGCGTTCGCGGTCGCATCCCACTGCATCGGCGTCCGCTCCGGGTCGCGGCCGTCGACGTCGACGATGCGCTCGCGTAGGATCGGAACATCGGTCATGCCGATCTCCTCGCCGTAGTAGATGAACGGCGTGCCGCGCAGCGTGAGAAGCATGAGCGCCGCCACGCGCGCCCGATGTGGTCCGTAGCGGCTCGCCGCGCGCGACCGATCGTGGTTGGAAAGCGTGTAGTCCGGCCACGCGTGTAGCGGGAGCAGCCGCTCCCACTCCTCGACGATCGCGCGGAACCGCTCCGCGCTCCACGGCTGGCGGAGGAAGTTGAAGTTGAATGGCATGTGCAGCTCGTCGTCGTTTCCGTAGTAGCGCACCAGACTCGAGAGCTTTCGCGACGAGACCTCACCCACCGCCATACGGTCGTTGTACTCATTGAGGAGCCGGCGCCACCGCCGATGGACCTCGTGGACCTCGTCGAGCTCCCAGTTGTGACGTGGCCGCCGCTTCGCGAAGAGCCTGGGGTTGTTCCGAAGCTGCTTGTCCTTCACCAGGCTGTGCGCGACATCGATGCGGAACCCGTCCACGCCGCGGTCGAGCCAGAAGCGCATGACGTCGTCGATGGCTCGGCGCACGTCTTCGTTCCACCAGTTGAGGTCGGGCTGCTCGGGCAGGAAGTGATGGAGGTAGTACTGGCCGGTCGCCGGGTCGAGCGTCCACGCCGCTCGCTTCTCCGCGGACCCGAACACGGCCCGCCAGTTGTTCGGCGGACCGCCGTTCCGAGGGTCGGCCCACACGTACCAGTCCCGCTTGGGATCGTTGCGCGACGAACGCGAGGCGACGAACCACGGATGCTCGGACGAGGTGTGGTTCGGTACGAGATCGACGAGCACGCGGATCCCGCGGCGATGCGCCTCTTCCAGGAGACGATCGAAATCGTCGAGCGTGCCGAAGATCGGATCGACGTCGCGGTAGTCGGAGACGTCGTAGCCGAAGTCCTTCATCGGCGAGCGATAGAACGGCGAGAGCCAGATCGCTTGGACGCCGAGCGACCGTGGGCTGCCGTCGTTCAGGTGATCGAGCCGCTGCGTGATGCCACGCAGGTCGCCGACGCCGTCCCCGTTCGAGTCCTGGAACGAACGCGGGTAGATCTGGTAGAAGACGCCCTCGCGCCACCATGAACCGCGCAATGTTTCGTGAATGTAACGTCGGCGGGCACATGCCCTGCAGCCATGACATCGCAGGGGGTCGTGATGAAAGAGCAGATGCAGACACCACGCAACCACGAAGGGGAGCCGCCGACCCACGAACCCAAAGAGACCACGCAGCGGCTGGAGCAGAAGGCCGACGAGCAGCAGGGCGAGTCCAATCGGGCGCGCACCGAAGACAAGGCGCGCGAAGCGCGCGAAGGCCGCAAAGCCAACGAGGGCAAGGTCAATACGAAGGGCCGTGAGGTGCACTTCGGCGGCTAGCGGCTAACCTCGCTTCGGTGAGCGAAGCGGGCCTGCAGGATCGCTATGCGCCGAACGGCACATGTTTCGGCTGCGGGCCACGCAACGAGAAGGGTCTTCGCATCAAGAGCCACGTTCGCGGCGACGACGTCGTCGCGACGTGGCGCGCGGAGAAGTTCCACGAGGCGTTCGACGGCGTCCTCTCCGGCGGCATAATCGGCACCCTCATGGACTGCCACTCGAACTGGACAGCCGCATACCACCTCATGAAGCGCGCCGGCGCCGAAACCCCGCCGCCGATGGTCACCGCGGAGTACACGATCAGGATGCGCCGGCCGACGCCGACCGATGGCGAGATCGAGCTCGTCGCGCATCCCGTCGACGTGTCAGACGATCGCGCGACGGTCGAGGCGGAGCTGCGCGCGGGCGGCAAGGTATGCGCGACGTCCACGGGCGTGTTCGTGGCGGTGAAACCGGGACATCCCGCGTATCACCGGTGGTGACCGCCGTTCGCGTGCGGTCGAGCAGCCTTCTTGCGTCGTACCAGCAGCAGGCGGCCAACGAAGATCGCGATGAACACCAGTGGGATGCCGACCGCGATGTACCCGATGTACGGCTCGATGAGATCGTCGATCTGCGGACCCACGAGCGCGCCGAGGAACACCCAGCCCGTCCAGTAGAGGGTCGCGGCGACGAAGACGCCCGACGAGAAGCGCCACACCGGCACCTCCGCGGTGCCCGCGACGAGGGACATCGCCACGCGCAGTCCAGGGATGAGGCGTCCGACGAGCACACCGCGGAATCCGTAGCGGTGCACGCGCTCGATCCATTCATCGACGGTCCGCGTACTCACATCCAACCAACCCGCAAGACGATGCGCTACCGGTAGGCCCCAGCGCCGGGCGACGAAGTACGGCAGCAGGGTCCCGGTGGTCGAGGCCGTCGCGCAGGTGAGGATGACCCGCGCGAGCTCGACCGGATCGTCGCGCGCGCGATAGCCGTAGAACGCGATGACCAGGTCGCCTGGCGCTGGAAGCGGTATGCCGGCTTCCTCGATCGCGATGATCAGAAACAGCGTGACGAACTGGTGGGCCGCGACGACGCCAAGGAGCCGGCGGATCGCGTCCTCGAAGAACGCGCGCAGAGCTAGCCCGTCCTCTCGAACGCGAGGACCTGCCAGATCAACCCGTGGCGATGTTCGGCGAGCCGCATTCCGTGTCGCTCCGCGGTCGCGAGCACCGCGGCCGTCGAGTGGACGAACGATCGAAACGTGCTGCCGCGCAGCCGGAACCATGCGTTCCCCGCGGCTAGACCGACGCGGATCCACCACCGCTCGACGGGGAACGTAAGGAGCAGAAGGCGGCGCGCGTGATCGGCGGCCGCGCCAACGAGCGCGTCTGCGTCCGGATAGCAACACACCACTCGTTGCAACACAACGACGTCCGCGGCCGGGATGGCGTCGGCCTCGCGCACGAAATCGCCGAGACGCCGTTCCATCTGGTCGCCGAGCCCTCGCTCGCGGATCAGCTCGGAAGCCACGTGTTCGTATTGCGTCGCGAGCTCGACATTCAACGCGCGAGCCGCTCCGTCTCGCAGCAGCTCGAGCTGTATCGCGCCAACGCCACCGCCGACCTCGAGCACGCTGTATCCAGGTGACATGCGCGCGCGTACGAAATCGACGATGCGCCGCGCATCGTCGGTCAGACCCTTACGTGCGTACTCTCGCGCCTTCGCCCTGGCGTTCTTCTCGTCAAAGAGCTTGTCATAGTCGCCGGGGCGGCAGCATCCGCCCACTGGCTCGGGTCAGCGCACCGTCGCGTCGCGAACCGACGCGCGACGACGCATGAACACGATGCCGACCACGATCAGAACGACCGCCCCCGCGATGAGGATCTCGAGCGCCCCGCTACCAAAGTCGGGGTCGATGCCAAAGACCTGCTCGATCCAGTCCACCGGATGCCTCCCACGCGATTTGCGCAAACGCGCTGCTCGCAAGAGGCTACCCGCTTCGCGACCTTCACGTTTCCAAACGCGTAGGCTCGGCGCTCACGCTCTTTCGTGGGGAGGATGCGATATGCCTGCTCGCCGACGCAGCGGTGCCTCCCGCACCGCCATCATCCCGAACTTCCTCGACAAGCTCGAGTGGCGCAACGCGGGACCGTTCCGCGGTGGGCGCGTCGGCGCGGTGGCTGGCGATCCCCGCGACCGCAACACCTTCTACATGGGTTCGACGGGCGGCGGCGTGTGGAAGACGGGCGACGGCGGCCTGTACTGGGAGAACGTGTCGGACGGCTTCTTCAAGCGCGCGTCCGTCGGCGCGATCGCGGTCTCGCGCTCCGACCCGAACGTGATCTACGTCGGCATGGGTGAGAGTTGCATCCGCGGGAACGTTTCGCATGGCGACGGCGTGTATCGCTCGACGGACGCGGGCAAGACGTGGATCCACCTTGGTCTCGAGAAGACACGCAACATCGGCAAGGTCCGCGTCCATCCGGATGACCCGGACACCGTCTACGTCGCGGCCCTCGGTCACGCGCATGGAGCGAACACCGAGCGCGGTGTCTACCGCTCGCGCGACGGCGGGAAGACCTGGAAGCGCGTGCTCTATCGGAGCGATCGCGCCGGCGCGATCGACATCTCGATGGATCCGAACAACCCGCGCATCCTCTACGCGACGATCTGGGAGGCGGTGCGCCGACCGCACGAGCTGGTGTCCGGCGGTCCGGGCAGCGGCATCTTCCGGTCGAACGACGCGGGCGACACGTGGACCGAGATCAGCCGCGCGCGCGGCCTGCCCCAGGGCACGCTGGGGAAGATCGGCATCGCCGTTTCGCCGGCGAAGAGCGGCCGGGTGTTCGCGATCGTCGAAGCCGAGGACGGCGCGGTGTTCCGCTCGGACGACGGCGGCGACAGCTGGGAGCGCGGGTCCGAGGACCGCAACCTCCGTCAGCGCGCCTGGTACTACCACCACATCTACGCCGACCCGAAGGACCCGGAGACCGCGTGGGTGCTCAACGTCGACGCGTGGAGATCGAGCGATGGCGGCAAGACGTTCGTGCAGATGTCGATCCCGCACGGCGACCACCACGATCTGTGGATCGATCCGGGCGACCCGAACCGCATGGTCGAGGGCAACGACGGCGGTGCGGTCGTGTCGTTCAATGGCGGCGAGAGCTGGTCCGGCGTCTACAACCAGCCGACAGCGGAGTTCTATCACGTCATCACCGACAACCAGACGCCGTACCGCATCTATGGCGCGCAGCAGGACAACACGACGATGACGGTGCCGAGCCGCGCGCCGATCGCCGGCGTCACCGGCGCCGACTCGTTCCAGATCGGCGGCGGCGAGTCCGGCTACATCGCGGTCCGTCCTGACGATCCGAACATCGTCTTCGCCGGCAACTACCAGGGGCAGATCACGCGCTGGGACCGTCGCACGAACCAGTCGCGATGGATCATGGTCTGGCCCGAGTCGAGCTCGGGCGAGGGCGCCGATGCGGTGAAGTACCGCTTCCAGTGGACCGCGCCGATCGTGCTCTCGCCGCACGACCCCAACGTTCTCTATCAGACCGGCAACCGCGTCTTCCGGTCGCGCGATGAGGGCGCGTCGTGGGACGCGATCAGCCCCGATCTCACGCGCAACGACAAGTCGCGTCTCGGCGCGTCGGGCGGGCCGATCACGAAAGACAACACCGGCGCCGAGTACTACTGCACGATCTTCGCGTTCGCTGAGTCGCCGCTGCAGCGCGGCGTCCTGTGGGCAGCGAGCGACGACGGCCTGGTGCACGTCTCGCGCGACGATGGCAAGAGCTGGAAGAACGTGACACCGAAAGGCATCGGCGCCTGGGCGCTCATGTCGATCATCGAGGCGTCGCCCCACGACGCCGCGGTCGCGTACCTGGCGGCGACGCGGTACAAGCAGGACGACTTCCGGCCGTATCTCTTCAAGACCAGGGACTACGGCAAGACGTGGACGAAGATCACGAGCGGGATCGCCGACGATGACTTCACGCGCGTGATCCGCGAGGATCCGGCGAAGCGCGGGCTTCTGTACGCGGGGACGGAGACGGGCGTGTACGTGTCGTTCGACGACGGGTCACGATGGCACCGGCTGGGCGGCAACCTGCCGGTGGTGCCGATCCATGACCTCGTGATCAAGGACGACGACCTCGTGCTCGGCACGCACGGCCGCTCGTTCTGGGTGCTGGACGATCTGCAGCCGCTGCGTCAGTACGGCGCGCAGGTCGCGCGCTCGAAGGCGCACCTCTTCGCGCCAAAGGTCACGGTGCGCTACCGCACCGACATGGGCTTCCCGCAGCCGCCAAAGATCGGCAAGAACTACCGCATGACCGGCGCGACGATGGTCACCTATCGCCAGCGCGAGAAGCCGACCGGCGAGAAGGTCGCGATCAACATCGACGCCGGCACCAACCCGCCGACCGGCGTGCTGGTGCAGTACTGGCTGCGCGATAAGGCGAAGGTCGAGGCGAAGCTGGCGTTCCTCGACTCGCGCGGCAAGCTCATACGCGAGTACAAGAGCGATCCCAACGCGACAGAGGAGGCCGCGAAGAAGGCCAACGAGCCGCAGAAGACGCCGGCGCAGGGGACCGCGCAGCCGCCGGCGACCAAGGAGCAGAAGGTCCCGGTCGAGGCCGGCCTCAACCGCTTCCTGTGGAATATGCGCCTGCCCGACGCGACGAAGATCGAAGGCGAGGGCGGAACGTGGGATGCGTTCGAAGCGCAGCTTGCCGGACCGCAGGTCGCGCCCGGCGCGTATCGCGTGCGACTCACCGTCGCGGGCGAGAGGCTTGAGGCGCCCTTCGCGGTGGAGAAGGATCCGCGCGTGTCCGCGAGCCAGCGCGATCTCGACGAGCAGGCGGCGCTCGGGCTGCGGATCAACGAGAAGCTGAGCCAGACGCACGAAACGATCAACGCGATCCGGCGGCTCAAGTCGCAGCTCGACGCGTGGGAGGCACGCGCGAAGGACCAGGGCGGGCAGGCGCGAGTGGCGAAAGCCGCGTCGTCGCTGCGTCTGAAAACGAGTGCGATCGAGGAGCAGCTCGTCCAGGTCAAGGCGAAGAGCCGTCAGGACACGCTGAACTACCCGGCGATGCTCAACGCGAAGCTGGTGTCGCTCGGCGCGTATGTCGGCGGCGCCGACTTCGCTCCGACGCAGGGCATGCGCGATGTGTTCGCGGATCTCACGAAGCGTCTCGACGCGCAGATCGCGAAGTGGGACGCGCTCGTGAAGGGCGAGGTCGCGGCCTTCGACAGGGTCGTGCGCTCGTCGGGCGTGCCCGCCGTGGGAGCGGGGAAGGCTAAGCGGTCTTCGCGACCGGCTCGCGCGACTCGCGAACGATCGCGCGCAGCCGCCGCAACCCGCGTATGAAGTAGAACCGGAAGATCAGGCTCGCGACCACGCGCTTCAAGCCCGTCGCGCTCCCAACGCGAAGGGAAAAGTGGAGGCGCGTCCGGTCACTGCCGAGCGGCGCGAACGAGTACGTAGCGTAGGCCTCCGGGCCGTCACCGTACATCCACATCGTGAGCTCGCGCGGCGGATCGTCGCGGATGACCTCGAAGATCGTCTTCCGGTTGGCGCCGTGCTCGCAGTGGTACGCCGCGTTCGCGAGCGTCCCGCGCGCGCCGCTCTTCAGCGTGATGTTCGGCGCGCCGGCGACGCGCTGCATCGTCGACGGTCGCACGAGCTCGGCGTAGACGTTCGCCGGCGGGGCATCGAGCGTGGCCGTCAGCGTGAAGTCGGCGTCGCGCGGCGTCACGCGCTGCGTGAGCTGCTGGTACGCGCGCTCGCGCAGATCGTGGAGGTCACGGTAGCCCGCCTCGACATGCCCGAGGTCGTAGTCCTCGCTGATCGGCACGAACCGCTCGCGCGCGAGTGCGGGCAGCCGTTCGAGAACGGAATTCGTCGCGAGGATGTACTCGTGGGACGGCACGTGGTTCTTGAGCAGGCGAAACGCGATGTTCACGTCGGCGCCGACCAGGTCGACCGTGCCGCGGACGCTCACGGTCGAGTACGTGCCGTGCTGCGCGACGAACTTCAGCGTCAGGTTCGGAACGCTGCGGCACGCGTTGCACGGGCACGTCGTCGCCGCCACCATCGCGCGCACGCGCCGATGAAATGACAGGAACGCATCCTCGAGGCAGGGGATCACCTCGTCCTCCTCGCCGACGCAGATGAGCGCGTCCCCCTGGATGCGCGAGAGACGCAGGTGTCTTTCGAGCTCCCGTGAGGTGACCTCGAGAAGCTCGCCGAGGATCTCCCGCGAGTGCTCGATCTCGGTGTCCGCGACGAACGTCGTGTATCCGGAGATGTCGGCGATCGCGATGTAACCGGTGGTCTG